>RXJR01000015.1:287553-289247 GCA_003963305.1 Candidatus Melainabacteria bacterium
CGCCACGGGCTAGTCGTACACGAGACTCGGGCAGCCTCGGACTGAGTGAGTCCGCGCTCTCGCATCTCGGCGTACCGGGTCGTGCCGCGTTTCCATCTTTTCCAAAGCAGGCTTCGCAATCTTCGCCGGACCCACTTTTCAAGGCTCTTTAGCACACTAGGTGTTTCGCAGAATCGAAAATATCCGCGCCATCCCGTTAGGTATGTCGACAGCTCCTCTGCGATTCTTTCGATAGTTTCACCTCTTGTACGCCGAGTCAATTCACGGATTTTTGCCTTGAAGCGTTCGATTGCCTGAGGCGCAATTCTGCGCTTGAACGGTCGATTGCTTGTAAGGCTAAATCCTAAGAATTTCCTTTTCCATGGTCGAGCGACGGCACTTTTTGCCTCATTCACTTGAAGTCTTAATCGTTTATTGATGAATCTCGTGATGCTAGCCATCACACGATTACCCGCTCTTTCGCTCCGTACGTAGATGTTGCAATCATCTGCATATCGAATGAAATTAAGCCTTCGCTTCTCCAATTCTCGGTCAAGTTCGTCAAGCATGATATTCGACAGAAAGGGCGAAAGGGGTCCTCCTTGCGGAGTGCCTTCATCTGTTGGTTTTACCAGACCATCCTCCATGATGCCGGCGTTCAAGAACGCTCGAATCAATTTGCGAACACTTCGGTCTTCCACTCTTTTTGCAATCAGACCCATTAGGACATCGTGGTTGACTCGGTCGAAGAATTTCTCCAGATCGATGTCCACAACGATGCACAATCCACTGCATACATACTGCTGCGCTTGTTGGATTGCTTGATGGGCTGATTTACCGGGGCGGAAGCCGTAGCTGTATTGAGAGAACGTTGGGTCAAAGTGACGTTGCATTACTTGCAGTAATGCTTGCTGCACGAATCTATCCAGAACCGTCGGAATACCCAATTGTCGCATTCCTCCGGACTGTTTAGGTATCTCTACCTTTCGCACCGCTTTTGGTGCATACGTGCCTAGTTGCAGCGTCCTCTTAATCCATTTCCAGTTTTCGCGCAGATGTTGTGGCAGTTGTTCGACGGTCATACCGTCAATTCCTGCCGCTCCCTTGTTTCGCATCACCTGCTTTAGCGCTTTCTTCAAATTTTCCGGATCTAGTACCTCCTTCATGAGTTCATGTTCCAGCGCTAGGTTTTCGGTTTCGATTGTCGCCATTTCTGATTCGATCCCTTCTCTGGAAACGGGCGGGGCTTCACCCTTTCCGATTTCTTGGAAGGTCACCTTGAGTTGATTTTTCTGTCGCTTGTCAGTCATGTAGCTCTCGTCCTACTTGCCTTGCTACCGTTTGGACCTTCGGTGCAGATGCACCTACTATGTCCTCTGCAGACTTCTGTCACGCGATCGGCAATTCTCTCGAACAACCCAGTGCCGATTTCGACACAACGCAACAGATCTCCTGGGGTAAGTTCAACCACCTTCCTCGCGCATCTGCCGAATTTACAACCATGACTCTTGATGGCTATGGACTTTGCGCTCACTTGCACGCTCGTCCAATCATGATTGCCTCGTATTCGGTTTCTGTCCGTCAGATCGCGATTTTGCTCCCCGCTTCCTCCAGACCCAACCTCGCGGTTACGCCCTTGCGGTTCACTAACACTTCGTTGCCATCAAACTGTGTAGAAGACTTTCACCTCCGAGTTGTTGAACATGCCCAGCGCA
>RXJR01000016.1 GCA_003963305.1 Candidatus Melainabacteria bacterium
CCAAAAGGCTTCATCCAAAACGGGTCTGTCCAGCGAGAGTCCGCAGCTAGAGCCAATTACAGCCATCTGTAATTGTATATTATGTTTCATTTCTAGTTACTGATTCGGAAAACGCCCAACGACGCCTGGTCTTCAGGCTCGTTCAAAAGACGCGGAACTACAATCACGTCGCGCCGATCTGACAAATGATCTCGTGACCGGCGGAAGTTGACTCCACGATTCCTTTATCCAGATGAAACATAATGACCCGGTTTATGTAGTGATTTCTGTGTTGATTCCTTTGGGCGGAAACTTTGACTACTGAATGCTTCAAAGTAACATCCCAGGCTAGCTGCAACGGTCGATAGTCTCCTTCCCCAAGTTGTACAACGAACTCATCGCCACCAAATCGGTAAACGTTCGCGTCCCCATAATCTGCGCGCAATAGGCTCCCAATTTCCTGGAGAACTTCATCACCAGTGCTCAAACTGTAGACATCAAGAAATTTTTTGAAGTTATCGATGTCGATACAGACGTACTTGTTTGTGTAAGCAGAATGGTCCTGCCAGCTGCTTCCAAAAGTTGCCCTATTAATGTCTTGTTCAAGCTGATAACGCGTTTTGCACTTTGTCATTGCATCGGTTTCTCGTCCTGGTGCGCAGGACTTTTGGAGTTCAATTTCAATTAGCTGTTGAACGTATTCTGAGACGTCGTCCGAGAGGTATCTTTCCTCTATCAATCTTTTGTACTGGTCGTATAGAGAATCCGGAATATCTATCTTCACGGTTTCGCTCCTCTTTAGTGAGCTCGATCATCACTTTGATATTGTTTGAACCGATCATGCCAGCTATTGACAAGGTTACCTGTTATTTTGGCTGACCACAAGCTCTAATCCTCTGATTTCATGCGGGTTTTGAACGAGGAGCCGTTATACGGTGTTTTGAGGGGCTTTTGCACCATAGGGTGGTAGGATTCGACCTTGTTCAATTTTAGGATACTTTTCTGGCGCCACATGGGTTGCTAACCGCAAGCACAGACAGTCTCTTTCAAGGACCTTGAATAGATACTGCAAGCGGTGGCACAATTGGGCACTGAACTTGATTGTAAGGAGACAAAAGAGTGATCGAGCCGATTCAATTCATCAGTGCTTCTGCAATTAACGCAGGACTGGTGATATTACCGGCATACGCGGTTGCAGCAGTCAAACGTTCAAAACCAGTTGCGCACGCGGCTTCAATCACCCTGATTCTGTTCATGCTCTATACCGTGGACTGCTGCTTACAATCTGGGATCAGGCTACAGGTAGGCATTACGAATTCTTCGGAACAAAAATTGGTATAGGTGCGGCGGTAAGCAGTTTGCTATTCGTACTAGGACATACATTTACACTTGATCATTTCTTTCACCCTATAGTTGCTCCGCTGTGGGTCTGGTTAGACATGAGCTTATTCGCATTAGCGATGGTCTGGTTCCGCGATACAAATGCGACAGTTTTTGGCCACCGCTGCTGGTTCACAACTTAGGAAATTCAGCTACGCACCTTGTAGAGGTGGCTTGCGGTCGGTGATACGAGAAGTCAGCCGACGGATAACTTTGCTCGGAAAGTCTGCCACTGTTCGGACACTATAGGACGCATAAAATCAGGATGGACGAATACCAGCAGATTGTGGAGTTGAATAAATGGCCGACGTTTTTCATAAGCACGAAGAAGATTCTGAGGGACATGTCGCTCCCCTTAGTGAGCTGGTGTACAACTCCCTACTAGGAGCTGGAAAACCAGCTGTCGACAAAGTCTTCGGTGCTCATCAAGATAGTTTGTCGGCTGAAAAATGGCTTTCCAAGCTAGAGCTTATAGGTGGAACTGATAAGCAAGTGAACGAGGAAGAACTTAAGTTCCTCATGGGTGCCGGACCCCAAACCGAGAGAATATTCCGGTCAGCCGACGAAGACGCTGACGGAGCCGTGTCAGTCAAGGAAGGAGTCAGTCTGTTTAACAAGATGGACAGCGATCACGATCATCAGCTGACGAGATCCGAATTCAATTCATTTACTGACAGGATTTAGGATCGAATTTCCGCGCACTGGGACATTGCCTGAAACAAATACCGATCTCTGCCCGGGGACTTCAGGCGGAGATCGCCTTTAAAAGTTCCGCATCCACCCAACCGTGACGAACAAATAATTCGCCTGAAGACTTGCTCTGGGTGCGCTGTTCCATCTGCACAATCAAAACCATATCTTCGGAAACCAGACCTAAAGAAACCAGTCGCATGCCAAGTGGATCTGTAACCGCGCTCGGTGCATCAATCATTTCTTGCCCGAGCAGCAAACCGTCTAACTCGGCCTGCGAAATGAATTGCTTGTCTTGTAAAACCTCTCCTAGAGGCATGCCTGTCTTCACCTGAGTATCGACTGCTTCTCTCAGTTGCTCCATCGATATCATTCCAGAAGCTACGCAGAGCTGACCGAGCCGGGGCCGACTGTCGCCCTGCTTTTCACCTTTCAAATACTCAGACCGCTGCTTCTCATATAACTGTCGCAGTTCTGGACGAATCAGCGTGGCATGCGCCTTGTCGATGGCAACACGGGCCTTGTCAGCCTGGCTCCTGGCGCGGTCCGACTTGAATTTGTCAGGAGAAAGAGCCTGCAAAAGGTGCTCGTAAGCAGCCTCCACCTGGGTGGTTGAGGCCGATTCTTCGAGACCAAGCACTGCGTATAGGCTGATCAACTAGGCACCTGTAAGCACAACTACAGTACAAAGCATACATGATTGTGCTCGTCATCATCCACCCCATCGGGTGCAATGATCGGAAGAGAAAATACGCAACTATTGCCATCATAGGTGGTGCTTCGTGCGCCATTTAGTCGGCCCACCCATGAATTCCTTATTGGGACGGAAGCATCGTTAGCATTCAAAACTTGGTGCCAGAGTACAAATAATTCTCCTCCCGCATAACAATTTTCAACAGGTCAACAGTTACTCCAGTCTAAACATCGATTCTTAATTAGTTCGAGTTTAGAACAGTACAAATAGTCGTATTGTCGACAGGATAAACAGTATTAAACTAAACGAGTCTATCAGTCAAATAGTAATATCTTCGTCTTGTTATATAGACATCCAGAATTTAAAACGAATCTATCCCAAGCTAAGTAAACTCTCGCCATGGCAACATTCTTCGTTCAAGCTGCTCAACTACTATCGTGAAAAAGAGGGCAATAACGACCAGAGCAAAGACACCAACTAAAACCGTGGCCATGTCGTAGAGTCCGGAGGCTCGCACGATCATGTGTCCAAGCCCTTCTTCGGCCGATATGAATTCACCGATGAAGGCTCCCAGCAATGCAAGTCCGATGTTTAGCTTCGCCGCATTAAGTACCCAGATCCAAGACGATGGCATAACCACAGTTCGGAAAGTCTGAAAGCGGCTCGCACCGATAACTTTCATCAGTCTGAGAAACCGAGGCTCAACTGAGGTAGCACCTTGATACGACTGAACGATGGCTACTACAACAGTGGAAATGAAAGCAAGCATAATCTTGGACATTATGCCAATTCCAAACCAGGCGATAATCATCGGCGTCAATGCAAATATCGGAATTGAGCCAAGTGCAGCGATATACGGCTTGGAGACTCGTGCGACGATTTTTGAATACCAGAGAGAGAGTCCGGTTAGCGCACCAAATAAGGTTCCAAATATAAAACCAACAAGGGCCTCGCAAATAGTAACGAGAGAATTTTTGAATAGTTCACCATTCATGATAAGAGTGACAAGTTTTTCCCAGACTTGTGCGGGACTGGAAAAAATAAACTGATTGTTGGCACTGGAAGCGCTGTAAAGCTGCCAAACCAGCAGCACTACCAGTAGTGGCACAGGATAGAGCCCGTATACCCACAGATTAGTTCGATCCGACGCATCAGGTGATTCTGTCATCAGGCAGAAACCTCCTTAAATCGATCCCAAATGATACGGAAGTAGTTCCCGAACGAAGGTAAAGCTCGCACCAATTCTGGTTCTCTGCAATCTCCAAAATCGATCTGAATTTCTGAGCGAATCTCGCCACCATTTCCAAGCAAGATAATTCGATCTGAGAGAGCAATCGCCTCCTCGATATCATGGGTGACAAGTAAGACAGTAATGCCTTTAGTTCTAGCGAGGTTGTAAAACTCAGTCTCGAGAGAAAGTCGGGTGTAGAAATCCAGAGCAGAAAAGGGCTCATCAAGTAAAAGCAAATCGGGGTTAAAAAGCAGTGTTTGGATAATGCTGACACGCTGCTTCATACCGCCGGACAACTGTGACGGGTAGTTTTTCATAATGCTTTCTTCGAGATGAAAACTGCTAAAAAACTCGGCTCGTCTTTGATCAAAAGTAGCCTTGTCGATACCGCCGATTTCCCGGGCAAGGTTCAAATTAGCGGCGACGGTGCGCCACGGCAACAATGCGTCCTGCTGAAAAATGTAGCCGATTTTTGTTTTGACCGAGGAATCTGCCGCGATCTTAATTTGCCCCCGTTGTGGAGCCATCAGTCCCGCTATGAGATTGAGCAATGTGCTCTTGCCGCATCCGCTGCGTCCCAGGATAGAGACTATTTCACCCTCGTTCACAGCTAGCGAAAGACGTTCAATAACTGACTTGCTATGATTTTCGAATGCGAAGCTAAGTTCGCTGATTGCAAGCAAAGTAGGCCGATTCGAGGCACTGAGAAATTGTGATGGAACTTCGTCCAATTTCGTTTATCACTTGCTCGGAATGTACTGCATGTCCACGTTCTCTTCGTAGCTGCCGGCGCTTTTCAGATCACCTAATTGATGGCGCAATTTTATCGCCGAATCCCAGGCAGACCTTGGCAGGTCAGGACTTGCCGGAATAGTGCCCGAATCGCGCAAGCGAATCAAGGCATCCTTAACGATCGCCGGTTTAACTTCAGGAAATTCCTTTTGCGCCACAGCGACGGCGCCGTCGAAATCGGACCGGATATATTTCATCGCGTCATCTATCGCAGCCCCGCATGCTCTGATCTGCTCCGGATGCTCTTTTGCAAACTTGTCAGAGACTTCCAGACCGGTGAACGCAAAATCTCCAAGTTCTTTTTGTGGAGCATACACAAGGTGACCGCCCTCACCTAAAACTATGGACACTGTCGGCTCGATCTCGATTGCCACGTCTGCCTGTGCCGAATGCAGGAGGGCCGGCAGGGTTCCGAACGCGCCCTGCACGATCTTTGCATTGTTCGCGTGTCCAGTATCAAGTAAGTTCTTCATCACGGCATAGCTCGTAGATGGAGCTGTGAATGCTGCGCACCGAAGTCCATTGAACTGCTCCGCTTTTGTGAAAGGACCAACACCTGGCTTTAAGGCAACGATCCAGAATGGTACGCCCCGGACTATTCCGGCGACCACTTTGCCGCCTTGCCCATGTTCCCTGGCAATCGCAGTGAAAGTGGGGTCGGCCACTCCGAACTGCGCATTACCGGTCGTAACGGCCGTGAATGTTTTCTCATCACCACCAGTGCTGACAAGGTTCACATCCAGCCCGTGAGCCTTAAAAAAGCCCTTATCCAGAGCGACATAAAGAGGCATGTAGAGGAAAACATGCCCGAATTGAGCAATCGTGATTTTGTTTGCTTGTGTTTGTTCAGTGTTACTGGATTTTGGAGTTTCCGAACATCCTGAAAGCGACAATGTAGCCATTAAGCAAGTTACTACGGCTGCAGTTCCGACTTTCATTTCTACACTCCACTTGAAATTAGTGTTCAGAATACACACTAATCAGCGTAAATGTAGAGCTGAGTGCACGTACCTTCTTGCTAGTTCATAAAACTTTTCGGGCTTACAGGGCTTAGAAAACAAAGCAGTCAAGATAATTTATTGATAATTCCATTGCAATACTTGCAAAACAACGGTTGTCGGCTGACCGCGCCATCTATACTTGCATGATTGTTGGATTTCGCCGTGACAAAACTGCAAAAAATTCTGACCGGATGCCTTGTGCTGGTGATTACCATCGCCTTCACAATGTCCTATTTCAGCCGTCCTCACGAGCCGAACGTAGAGATAGTAAATGCTCTGCAAGAGCTTCCCGATCCATCAAGAAACTATCCCCTTGATACAGGATTATCCGAGAGAATTTCCAGGTCTCACGGATTGGCTCTGGTTCTCGTTATTAGCGAATTCACTCAAAGGAACGCCCTCGCTCTCGATTCACTGAGATCATGGGCTCGCCAGAATTATCTTAGAGACGCCGGCTTCCTTCACAACGACTTACCCGAGCCGGTGAACAAGCACACAACCATTGTAGAAAGTCTCTGCTACAGCTTGTTTGCAGCGCCAAGCGCGGCTCTTCGCGAGGCTGCTCTCAATTTCGTGCGCGACCAGGTCGCTGAATTTCACAACACTCCCGCCTTTGAAAAATTCAGATCAGATTTCTTTGATTCGTTCGGGCTTGAGATGGAGTCCGCACTGCTTTTAGCGCGCTATCAGTCAGACAAAGCAAAAGCTTCTGTTGATGTTCTTCTCACTGCCGGGTTCTGGATTATCGTATTTGTTGTCGGATCGATTCTGGCATTGCGCTCTAAACCGGGCGTTCGCACCACTCGTCTGCAGCGAATTCTGGCTTACTTCTACGTGATCATGGCAATCTATTACTTGTGTTCAGCCTGGTCACAAAACCAAATGGTGTTCCTGATTTCGGCCTGGGTACTTGGATGGATAGGCATATACATCCGGCGCCCCGTCACGATCGAACTGGGCGAAGACAAAGGGCTGTCATTCAAAGTTCTCACACCAAGCCGCTCTGTAATAGCACTCGGTTATTGGGCCACATTTAGCTTGATCGCTATTCAGATCCTGACATGGATAAAAACTGGTTCGCTAATGAATCCAGATCCAGTCTCACTGCTGATTTCATGCTTCACGGGTAATTTTCTCTATGACCCTACAAGCGCTAAGCGAGCCATTTCACAGGCTGTTGGCGTAGCCTGGATTCTTGTTTCACTGTGGGTCTTCAGAGAAGTAACTGTTCGAGCACCGGCAGCAGAAGTCGAACAAGAGCTTGCCTCTCTCAATCAAGTAACACCCAAAGAAGAAGCACTTCCTTGATTACATGTCCTGTCTGGTCAGATAGAACAATGCCTTCTTTTCTCCAGGCAGCGTGAAATCAAAGCCGCACGACTGAAAGAACAAGTCTTCTGAAGTAATCGCCATCACCTCAAAAACGCCCTCTTCTTTCGCCTTTTCGACACAAGCATTGACCAGTCTTTTGCCAATGCCCCTGCCGCCGTATTCACGTGCTACCACCAAACTGCGCACTTCGGCGAGTTTAGGCGAGTATACTTCAAGCACCACGCAGCCGATTATTTCTCCGTCAGCCTCAGCAACCACGTAGGAAGGAATCAGGCTCTGAAGTTCGCTGAAGGTTCTGCGCAAAATCTTCTTTTCCGCAACAAAAGGCTCGATGCACTTCGCTATTGCATCGAGATCGCTATCCTTTGCCGGACGAATAATCACTTCAGTCGAAATTTGTTTGCTCACACTTTGCCTGCTAATTTGCCCTACCAGACTGCAAAACTTAGCACATTTTGACAAGCGCTATCAAATACTCATGACGACACTTTACGGCTCACTGAGCAGCTACTATTTGATGTTCACCACTTCGGTTTGAGCGCTTTGACTCTTCTCACTGTCATTGTTGGGGGAGCCGGATTGATTCGTGGATGGGTCAGGCTGAAGCGTCTGAGTATCGGAATTGTTGGATTCAGTGGCAGTTCTGAATTCCTTGACGCTTCCTTCTCGATATGTCTTACGCCTGTCTCGAAAAACAGTGCCAAGCGTGCTCCAATCGATAACAAGACTGCCACCGCTCAACTTCATCTGTTTATCGAGGTTCATTAACAGGTCGAGACAGGCATGATCGATGTAATCAAGCGCTTCCAGATGCACATGCAACTCAGTATCCTGACGAATTTTTTCCAGACAATCGGCCAATTTAGGCATGTTCAAGAAGGTCGCCGCGCCCGTCAGGTGCAACTGAGTTCGATTCGTCTTTTCGTCATAACTTACCTTCATGTCCAATCTTGTGAATGTGTAGACCAGCTTGCAAATTGACAGCGCTACTCCGGCAAGAACACCTGTGAGCAAATCAACCGACACAATCAAAATTACTGTCGTTGCATAAATGATCACTTCGCTCTTGCCGAATTTGCTCAGATTCTTGATTGTTTTGACATCCATCAACTTATAGCCGGTAAAGACGAGAAGCGCAGCAAGGCTGGAGACTGGAATCAGTTTCAAAACAAAAGGAAGAAACGAAACAAAAAGAAGAAGCCAGACTCCGTGCATGATGTTAGACATGCGCGTTCTGGCACCGGCAGCTACGTTGACACCGCTGCGCACCATCACGCCGGTCATCGGCAAAACTCCTAGAATTCCACACACGAAATTGCCGACACCTTGACCGGTCAGTTCCCTGTCATAGTTGGTGCGCTGGCCGCGATGCAGTTTGTCGAGCGCTGCGGCTGTCAAAAGAGTCTCGGCGGAAGCGATGAATGCCACTTCACAGCCGGAGAGAATGACATTCTTATCCATCAAATAGATGAGGGTATTTGCATCAGGAAACTGTAAGCAAGAGAAAATATTGGCAGGCAGATCGACGTAGCGGACAGGAAAGTGGAATACAGCAGCTATAGTGCTGACGATGGCAATTGCAACCAGAAAACTCGGCACCACCTTTAGTTTCTTCGGAGCGAACCTGGTCCAGAACAAAATGATGAGAATGGTGGCAACGCCTAAGAATGCCGCTTCTTCATGGCTCTTAGTGGCATCGGGACTGACGGCTTTAATAATCGCACCGGGAATCGAAAGCAGATTATTGATGCCGCTACCTTTTGAGGTGTCATCAACCATCAAGTGAAATTGTCCGGCAAACAATAGAGCTCCAATTCCCGCAAGCATCCCATTGATGATGGCAGGCGTGACTGCACGAAACCAGTGTGCCAGCCCGAACAAGCCACCGACCATTTGCAGAGTGCCTGCTACAAGAACTATCGCACCAAGTTTTTCAGGACCATGCTGGTGCAAAATGTCGGTCAGGATGACCACCAGGCCAGCCGCAGGCCCGCTTACCTGCAGTGGGCAGCCGCCTAAAAAACCTACGACCATGCCGCCGATGATACCGGTGACGATACCGACAGCCGGTGAAACACCGCAAGCGATCGCGATACCCATGCACAAGGGCAATGCGACAAGAAATACGACAAAAGAGGCCAGTAGGTCATGCATTAAGGAATCAGGAAGTATTCGCGAAGATACCGGCTTGGTCGAATTGCTCTCAAGGCTCTGGCTATCTTGCGTGACAGCGTTCACATTATCTGTAGAGGGCTTCTCCATAGATATCTAACTCCTGTAATTGCGCTCGATGCGCATAAAATCAAAGTGGGCCATGTGCAGAAAAAGTCCCAATGAATTGGGACGCGCTTCAATAGTCCTGTTTTTTGGCTCTGACAGCCAATTCCAAAGAATCAGCCGCCGGGCTGCAAATAGTATTAGGATTCGTACTTATACCTTATCTTGCCAACCTTTCACTTCACTTTCAACATTGGCTCAATTTAATGGGCTTGGTACAATGCAGATCAGTCAGGAGTCATGAGTGATTTTTATGCGTATTCTGTTAGCTGAAGATGACGAATTTATTGCGCGTGGGTTGCTTCTTGCGCTCGAGGAAAGCGGATATTTTCTCGACCATGTGAAATCCGGCAGTGACGCCGATGTAGCCATTGCCACAGATGTCTATGACTTGCTGGTGTTAGATCTTGGTTTGCCGGTACTGGATGGGTTGGAGGTTTTGAAGCGTTTGCGCTCGCGTCAGCAAACTGTGCCGGTGCTGATTTTGACCGCACGAGACAGCATTCAAGATCGGGTTCAGGGGCTTGATCTCGGTGGAAACGATTACATTACCAAACCGTTCGACCTCTCCGAGCTGGAAGCGCGTATTCGCTCCTTACTGCGCAAACAATACTGGAACAACAATACCGAAATCACGCATGGTTCCATAGTCTTCGATACAGTTTCACGAAGAGTTCGGGTGAATGGAGAGCCTCTGGAGCTATCGGCCCGCGAACTTGCTCTTCTGGAAATTATGCTGCAGAGAAGAGGAAGAGTTGTGACAAAGCGGCAGCTGGCCGACCATCTATCCAATTGGGAATCTGTTCTGACCGACAATGCAATCGAGATTCTGATGCACAGGTTACGCAAAAAACTGGAAACGTCAGGCTTCGAAGTTCGCACAATTCGCGGGCTGGGATACTTGGTTGAAAAGGCCGTATAGATCGATTCAACAAGAGCTGCTTGGTTGGCTACTTGTGCCAATTTGCACGCTCTGGTTGGTGACTACATTTTCCGCCTATTCGTTTGCGGCGCGATTTGCCAATGACGCGTACGACGAGATCATGTTGAATTCGGCAGATTCGATCGTTGCCAGAATTCTAGAAACAGATCATGGACTGATGGTCGATCTTCCACCCGCAGCCAGAGACATTCTCGAACACAATGACATGGATACATTTTTCTATCGAGTCGTCACGCTCGAGGGAAAAACGCTTTCGGCCGATGCAGACCTGCCGATGCCTCCTGAGGCTGCGAACTTGCCTCTTTGGAAACCAAAATTTACCGACGCCCGAGTAAAGGGGCTAAAAACGCGGCTCTGCGTTCTCAAAGTACCCGTAAAGGGATCACCCGCCGATGAAGTTGTCGTGATTGTTGCTGAGACATTGAAAGCACGAAATCACTTCGCTACTGAAATAACACTCAGCATTATCGTGCCGCAACTCTTTTTCATCCTTCTTAGCGCCATCGCAGTCTCGGTGGGAGTTTCTCGGGCACTTGTGCCACTAAAAATCCTTCGAGATTCCCTGCGTAACAGATCGCAGCATGACCTCACGCCAATCATAGAAGAAGACACGCCAAACGAGGTGAAACCGTTGGTAGTGGCAATTAACGAATTGATGATCAAACTGGCTGAAGATCTGGAAGCACAGAGAAGATTCGTTGGCAACGCGGCTCATCAACTTCGCACACCGCTGGCTGGACTGAAAACTTACGTAGCCTTGCTGAAGCGAAAGAAACAGCCGGAGACGACCGAACTTCTCGACCAATTGGATGTTGGGATGGACCGGTTGAATAAGTTGGTTGGCGGACTGCTGGCGTTAGCCAAAGCCGAGCCCAGCGCAAATCGCTCGACGGATATGATCATGACCGATCTGAACAGTATTACAGGCGATATCACAAATGCTTTGCGGGCGAAAGCTGAGAGCAAAGAACTTTCTATCGAATTCATGAAAAACAGCGAATCTGCCACCATTCACGGTGATCCAAATCGGCTTCAGGACCTGGTTTCCAACCTCATAGACAACGCGATTTTGTACACACAGAAAGGCGGCGCAGTAAAGGTCACTGTGGACGCTCTGGAGCATCAGGTGAAACTTGTCATCGAAGACAATGGCCCCGGCATTCCTCCCGAGGATCGAGACAGGGTGTTCGAGCGTTTCTATCGTGTTTTAGGTACTGGAGTAGAAGGAAGCGGGCTCGGATTAGCCATTGTGAAAGAAATAGCAATCATGCACGACGCAACGATTTCCATCGAAAGTGTCAAACCTCAGGGCACGCGATTTATCGTGAATTTCAAGCGAAGCACCGCACCAGTTGTCAATGTACAAACCGTCTAAACTTTTCGTACCATCGACTAGGCTGATCAGGGCAAACGTGTAAAATAACTGCATGCCCTTGTGTCGGAACTGGTATACGAGACGCACTTAAAATGCGTTGCCCGTAAGGGATTGAGGGTCCGAATCCCTCCAAGGGCAATCTCTTCTTCTTCGCCTGCGCCTGATTGTACGCAAACTAATTGACTGGAGCGTATTCCTTAACGCGCACCTTATTCTCAAGAAGACCGATTCCAGCAGCTTCCATCGAAACAACGTCTCCGTCTTTCAACCAAGTGTACTTAGCCGGCTGAATCTCGCTACCCGTTTTTGGATCGACTTTGGCGCTGAACTCAGCTATGCAGCCATTTCCAACAGTACCTGAGCCGATCAAGTAACCCGGCTGCACGGGAATGTTTTGTTGCCCCAGAAAGGTCAAGACACGGGGAAAACTCCAGGCATGACGCATGCCTGTGGCAGGATGCGTGTGATAGATAGTGTTGTAATTGGAATGGCTTCTCTCTTCACCGTTGACGCGAAGCACCATCTCCATGTCCATGACGCCTTCGTCATCCAACTGGAAGTGCGACACAGGCACAAATTTCGGACCGATGCTCTTGCCAATCACAAACTTGCTGTTGGCAGGTCCGAGCCCCTCGATATCACGTTTTTGAATGTCTCGAGCCGACCAGTCGTTGACGATGGTCAGTAGGCACTTTTCCTTGAAGAAGTCCAGCGCCTCTTGCTTTGTGGTGAGAAGCGCTGTCTCCGTCACGTAGCATCCTATCTCAAACTCATAGTCCCCGGCTCGCACGCAAGAAGGTATAACCACCTCATCTCCCGTACCGAACAGCTTTTCGGGTTGCAAGTCAACAATGTAATAGGCGGCGTGGTCATACCAGCCCGGCCAGATCGTTGCGCCCCGCTTGTCACGAATTTGCACGACATGTTTTTCGAAACCGAGGAAATCTATGAATGCTCTTGGTTCGGGCACATTCGTACCAAGAAGATTGACGGTTGTGGGAACAGTTCGAGAGTAGAGCATTCAGTCACGCCTCGCTTGCAAACAATGTCGGTTACAGAGCAGGCATTATCCCATGTATGACGAGTCGAAGAAATATTCTCAATGTTGCCCTTATAAATTGCAGAGAATCGCCGAGCTTGCAGTTACAATTTGGTTGCCTCGGGAGGAGATTGCATGAAACACACTGAAGCTTTTGAAAAGCTTGTGGCGGAGATAAAACCGCGTATTCGAGAAATTTCAATTGATGAGGTGCTGAAAAAGCAAGCCGGCAAACATCACTTCAGATTCGTCGATGTTCGCGAAGATCATGAGTGGGCAGAAGGTCATGCAGTCGGCGCGGAGCACATCGGGCGGGGCATTCTCGAACGAGATATTGAAAAACATATTCCCGACTACAACGAAGAGATTGTTCTTTATTGTGGCGGCGGTTACAGATCAGCCATGGCTGCCGACAACATTCAAAAAATGGGCTACACCAACGTCTTTTCGATGGCAGGCGGAATGCGGGGGTGGCGCGAGAAAAGTTTGCCCGAGGAAAGGTAAATTGAACAAACTGGTTCCGGCAGCATGCCTGCTTTTGACGTTTTGCCCGGCCCTGGCGAAGGACCCCGCACAGGCCATGCAAGACATGCAGTCCGTTTCAGATACCGATCCAAACGGATTCAAATGGATGATAGTCTGCATCGGTCTGCTTTTCCTGGTCGCCACGAGCTTGATTGTAGCGACAGTCATGTACGGAATGAAGAAGCCCAGGAAATAGCGCACCGTAACTAATACCAAGCATGAATTATCAGATCCCCGATAATTCAAGCAAATTGGATCTTGTAAACGCCTTCTGACTGTGTACAATTGGCGGCAGGAGGTAGCCAAGTATTGCCATCGTAAGTGATACCACTCATAATGTCGCCGAAGCAAGCTCGTCTAGAAAGAGCCTTTGATGAACACGAATCCGAAAAGAAACTATCAATCTCACGAGGACCATCTCGACCTCGAGGGATTGGAGTTACTGTTAGATCATGCCCATCTGGAAATCCCTCAGGTGCCAGTAGCACCGGTTTCCGAAACCAAACTAGTGCAAAATTTACTAGAACAGTTGGTGCGGGTAACTGATCTGGTGAAGGACACAAGTGAAAGGCTTGCGAGCGCCCACCAGCGTCTCAACCAGCTTTCCACACTGGTCACCACCCAGGCCAAGCAAATGGAACTGCTCGATCACTACCAGATTCAAGCAGCCCGGGCAGCCTCTCTCGAAAACCAGCTGGCGGCTGCAAATGCGGAACTGGAACACCACAGACAGCCCCTGTCCAGAAAATTACTCTTCTGGGTGAAATAGAATTCGACTTATTTCTGCTTCTATAAGCGTGCTCGGCGCAAGGCGGGGCACGCTTTTCACTGGCGAAGATGGTATGCTAATTCGCCTATGAATAAGAGATTGTGTTCCGCTTTACTCGGCATCAGTTTGTCCGTGGCGATGTTTGCGCCTTCCGGACAGGCGAAGACATTGGTTGGTGAAATCGACCACAGTGAGACTTTACAACCTTTAGATCCATCGATTGCTGTGGGCGAGATCTTCGAACCATCGAAACTGCCCACACTAGACAGTCAACCGGCTAACAAGTGGTACCGGATTCCAGCCTGGTTGGCTGGCACCTGGCACAAAGAGAGCCAAACTGACTACTACAGATACAACTACAAAACCGATAAAACCGACACGACCACTCGCACCGAACCTGCCAAGGCAACCGGCACCTGGGGCACCCAACAGGACGACAAGGGGACGATCTGGCAATTCGATCCGGCTCCTTTCACTGCGACCGTCGACAGCGGTGACGACTTCGTTGTGCAAATGGTCAGGTCTAGTGAGCCTATCGATGTTTCAGATCGCAAGTTTGTCAGACGAAGCATCGACACTCAGATTCGCGTCTCTAAAATGAACGGAGTGATCAAATCGGTAGAGTCCGGTGAACAACTCACCACTTATCGACCAGAAGGCGATGGGCTGATTAAGCGTGAAACTTCTGCCAAAGTTTTCGACACGCAGGGCCAGCCGATACTGCTTGGTAAATCATTTGCTTATGAGAACCGTGTCAGTGGATTCACGCCTCAAGATTCTTACAAGGGTAAGGATATGAAAAAGCTGTTTCAGGAGTTCCTACAATCGAATAGTGAAACTGCCTCGGCTACACCATAGGGGAGAAGAATGTTTAAAAAACTGTCCGAGCGACTCGGGCTGATTTCGCTCAGTCTACTTTTAACCACCTCTAACGCCTCCCTCGGCTCAGACAAGCCGTTGAAAAACAAGTCGGCAGGCAAATCAGCCGTGCCTGCAGAATATCGCCTCCCGGAAGGCATCTGTCCCAAAAGCTATGATTTATTTTTTCAACCCGAGCTGGGCAAACGCAGTTTTGCCGGCAAGGAGACGATATCAATCGTAGTGGCATCGGCTAAGCCTTCCATCGTCTTGAATGGCATCGAATTGAACATACTGAGCGCCACACTAAAAGATAGCTCCGGCAAGACAACCAAACTGAAAGTGACTCCGGAAGCCAAATTTGAGAGAATTCACCTGCAAAACGGCTCGACGATTCAGCCAGGCAACTATCAGCTTTCGATCAACTTTACAGGCACGCTCAATGACAAATTGCGGGGCTTCTATCGTTCTGATTTCAAAGACAAGAAGGGCGTCACGCACTTCATCGCTACGACTCAAATGGAGCCTACAGATGCCAGGCGAATGTTCCCCTGCTTCGACGAGCCGAGTTACAAAGCCACCTACAAAGTGACCGCATCCATCGATCCCGCCCTTGTCGCGATATCAAACAGTGCCGTTGCCGAAGACAAAGTCGATGCGAAAACTCATAAGCGAGTCATGAAGTTCGAAGAAACTCCCGTTATGTCGAGTTATCTTCTTGCACTTATTGTCGGTCCCTTTAGGAGCACACCCCTGGCCGTTTCTGAAGGTGTTCCAGTGAAAGTCTGGTGTGTTGCCGATCGAACTTCATTGGGCACGTATGCACAGCAAGTAGCGACCAAGTTATTGCCTTTTTACAACAAGTATTTCGGCGTTCCGTATCCAGGCAAAAAGCTCGATTTAATTGCCATTCCAGACTTTGAAGCAGGCGCTATGGAGAACCTTGGCGCGATCACATTCCGCGAGAGTGCACTGCTCATTCATGAAAAAACGGCATCAACAAGTTCTCGCATGGAAGTCTCATCCATAGTCGCCCACGAGATGGCGCACATGTGGTTCGGTGATCTTGTCACCATGAAATGGTGGGATGACCTCTGGCTCAACGAAGCGTTCGCCACCTGGATGGCCACAAAAGCTTGCGATTTCTTGCGTCCCGACTGGCATGAGTGGGATCACTTTGCTGCCGACCGCGCTCGTGCTCTGGAAAGTGATTCTTTGATGTCGACACGTCCGATTCACTTCAATGTCGACAACCCGCTGCAAGCGCTGGAGATGTTCGACGAGATCACCTACACGAAGGGTGCGTCGATTCTCAGAATGCTCGAGCGATTTGTTGGCGAAGATACATTCCAGATTGGTATTCAGGACTATATCAAAGCGCACCAGTTCAGTAATGCCACGACCGAAGATTTGTGGAGCGCAATTGGTACGGCTTCGAAGTTAGATGTTTCAGCCCTGATGAAAAATTGGGTGATGAAACCCGGTTACCCTCTTGTTGATATTCAGAAATCAGCACGTGGACTCGATCTCGTTCAGTATCGATTCATCCTGATTCCGCCCGCTACCGATCAGACTCCGGCCAAAACGATCTGGCACACTCCCGTTTCCTTCCGCCATTCCAACGAGCAATCTCCTGAGAAGTTTTTGTTTGAAGATCAAAATGCGACGCTGACTAAACCGATGGAAGCGCCGTTCACCGCCAATGCACATGGTGACGGTTACTTTCGCGTCAAATATACCGATGAGCAACTCAAGAAACTGGCGTCGGCGATTCAAAACTTTGATGTTCAGGAGCGTCTTGGTCTGATAACAGATCAATGGGCACTCTGTTACAACAACAAAGTTTCGATTGAGTCATTTCTGAATTTGACGAAAGCTTACGCTGATGAAAAGGATCCAACCGTAATTGGTGCGTTGATCGAAAAAATCAATGGTCTATACAAGTTCATTACGCCTCCTGCGCGTCCTGCCTTCGCCACGTTCGTAAGAAACACGCTCTCCCGACAGAAAGAAGAATTCGGATGGCAGCCTCACTCCGGTGAGTCGGATCTGACGGCATTGGCAAGAGTAGATGTCTTGAGAACACTGGGCACCATCGGTCAGGATCAGAGCGTCATCGATAAGGCGCGACAACTTTTCGCTCAATACGCGAAAAACACAGCATCGCTCGACCCAAACATTGCCGAGGCAGTCACGGTGATTGTGGCTTATAACGGCAATGCATCAGACTACAAGCAATTGTCCAAACTCTGGCAGACCGCTCAAACTCCTGAAATCGAAAAGCGCGCACTGTTTTCTTTAGCGCTTTTCAAACAACCGGAGCTTGCCGATCAGACTCTGGCCATGTCAATCACCGATAAGGTTCGTACACAAGATGCGCCCCGACTATTGGGTCGCTTACTGGGTCAAGTTGATACCAGTGCCAGAGCATTTGCGTTTGTCCAGAGCAACTGGGCTGTGCTCAACAAGCGGTTCCCACCAAATTCGATGCCGCAGATCGTTTCAGCCGCTGCCGCTTCTTTCACCACAGCCGAGCAAGAGTCAAAGGCAAGAGTGTTTGTATCTACACACCCGATGGCGGCAGGAAAACGTACGATCAGGAAAGCACTTGAGTGGATACATGGCAACGTCATCTTCCGCCGCAATGCTGCCATTGAGTTGAATAACTCTCTGACGAAAAAATAATGGCTGTTGCTGGTCGAAGAGCAGCTGCGAAACCCGCCATTAAAGCGATTATCGCCTTACTTGGTTGCGCCCTCATCATGCAGGCAGCAACAGAGCATGCACTTGGCAGACAGGTAGCTTCGCCTCCAGCCCGGATGTTGTGGGCCTGGGAACGTCCTGAGGATCTGCGTTTTATCGATGCGAAAACGACCGGCGTAGCCTATCTAGTCGCCACTATAAAACTTAGAGGTGGTGCCGTAATTTGCATAAACCGCCACCAACCGCTGCGCGTTCCACCTGGCACTTACATGATGCCAGTCGTCAGAATCGAGTCTGACGGAACCCTGGACAGTTCAAGGACAACAGAAATCGAGAAGATAGCCGCGATAATTCCGCGCTTCTTGACCCCACGTGTGCGTGGTTTTCAATTTGACTTCGACGCCCGTAAAAGCGAAAGGGGCTGGTATAAAAATTTCTTGCTGAAGATGCGTGAGACGCTTCCAGCCGATCTTTACCTGTCGATGACGTCAATCGCTTCCTGGTGCCTGGGTGACGACTGGATCAACGGCAATAAATTGCCTGTTGATGAAGTCGTCCCAATGTTTTTCGAGATGGGCGCAGACACAAGACAGATAGGCGTTCTTCTCGACAATGGCAACACATTCGGACACACCTTTCAGTCAATTGGAATTTCAGACAAGGACATGGCGATAAACAAACGTCTTGGCAAGTTCGTAACAGGTATACTAAAGCCGACTCCACGGCTTTATATGTTTTCGCGCAAGCCGTGGAACCAACAGAAAGTGCAAACGCTGGTGCAAGAGGTCAATAACTGGAAATGAATATCGCAAAAGTCGGAGTGATGATTGCTGCTCTCTCGTTCTGTTTAAACCCGATGAGAGCTTACTCGTGCGGACCATTCTTCGACGAAACGGTTTTCAGTTACCAGTACCATCCCGACCTGCCGCTCAAATTTTTCGCCGATGGCAAGCTTGGTGTCATAGAACCCAGTTTTGCCCGCTCCTATTTATTTGCTGCCTACCGCGATTTGTCCGGTAAGCCTCTCACCGATGCTGAGCAGAAGTCCATTATAAAAGTCTGGGAAACTCGCATGACCAACGCCGATGCGGTTGTCGGTTATGCCGGCGCGGGCATGGAAAACTGGTTGAAAGAGAGAAACAAACTGCCCGGCATCAAGAAGATCGATATGATCTCGTCTGACAGACCGGTATCTCAAACCGATGGCGACACAGCCAACACGTATTTAAACTGCCCGGATGATGCATTCAAAAATGCCACCACAATCTTGCAACAAAAAATCAGCAAGTTTGGCGCTAATTCGGCGGCAGTAAAAGATTGGGTGGGAGCACAAGACCAGGTATTCAGCCATTGCGCTGGTCCCAGCTATAAATGGGAAACGAAAAAATACGAGGCTGAGCCACCATTCCCCTCACCGGCCATTGCCTCCGCTGATGCGACTACCCGAGCTGATCGCGCCTATCAAATCGCCGCAGCACACTTTTACGCACAGAAATTCGATCAGGCCGCTCAGGAATTTGATGCCATAGCAAAGGACGAATCATCACCTTATCGCGACATTGCACCGTATCTGGCGGCTCGCTGTATGCTCCGAAAAGGAACCCTGGCTCCGAAATATGACATTGGCGCCCTTCAACACGCGCAACAACGTCTGAAAAATATTATTGACGACTCGAAATCATCAGCCAATATTCGCGAAGCCGCAAACAAACTTTTGACTTTTATTGCCATACGAGAGACACCCGAAGCAACGCTAAAAGCCCTTGCCCACAAAATCGCCAATGGTGGAGCCAATGAAGCTTTCGGTCAAGATGTGATCGACTACACATGCATGCTCGATAAATACTTTGACTGGAGCGTTGACAACGAATCGAACGAATCGCCCAAGCTGTCCCAAATACCTGCCGCCGCACAATCCGATCTGACTGAATGGATCACTCTCGTACAAACCACAGATGCTCAGGCTGAAGAAGCTGCGTTCAAGAAATGGAATAATTCCAAGACGCCTCTCTGGCTGATTCCAGCGATTATGCATGCGAAAGCAGGTGGCAAAAACAGCGCCGCTTTAATCGAGTCTGCCCTTGCTGTGCCAGCCAGTTCCTCAGCCTATTTGACGGTGCGATACTATGCAGTCAAATTGCTTGTCGAATCAAAAGATTATGCCCGAGCAAAGAAGACGATCGACGAGGCTCTGGCGCTCAAAGACAATCCTCCTTCAACCGTTAACTTATTCCTCGACCAGAAAATCAAACTGGCAAAATCGATCGCCGAGTTCTGGCCCGATGCCGTTCGCTTCAGCGCTGGAGCAATGAACGATTCTATGGGACTGGAAACTCCAGACGATCTGGATAAAGCAGAAGCAAGAAATAGTTGGTACGTCGGACCTTCAGCTTTCAGCCCGAGCGCAGCAAACGTGATTAATCAATCGATGCCGCTCAGCATACTGGCTAATGCAGTCTGGTCGAACTGGGCAGTAGCTCAGAAACGGGATTTTCTACAAGCCGTCTGGACTCGAGCTATTCTGCTCAACGATGACAAAGTGATCGCTCAAATCACTCCCCTTCTAGCCGCCCAGAATCCGCTTCTGGCAAAGTTGCTCAATGAATATAAAGCCGCGACCAATCCAGACCAGAAAAGATTTCTAAGCACGTACATTCTTCTGATAGACCCGGCTATGCGCCCCTATGTCACGCCAGGAACGGCGCGACAAGCCGCTTTTAATAAGATTGACGACTTTCAGGACAACTGGTGGTGCTCTACCGGTCCTTCTACAAGCGACGACGGAGACACACCTCAGAAACCGGTGAAAGTCAAAGCTGATTTTCTAACGCCAGCTCAACTCGCTCAGGCTGCTGCCGAGGACAAAAAATTGAAGGCTGCCGGATCTGGTTCCACATACCTGCTGACGGAACTGCTAGCCTACGCAAAGAAGCCTGGAACGAAGGATAAGCGTTTGCCGGAAGCGCTTTACCACGCAATCAGATCGCCAAAATTCGCCTGTACGGACAAAAACACTTCCGCTCTATCGAAGACAGCATTTCAACTGATGCATAAACAATATCCTCATGATCCATGGACAGCGAAAACACAGTATTGGTACTAAGATTCGTGTTTTGTAAGCTTTTAGTTGCCGCCCTCGTTTCCACATTGATTTGCGTGGAATCGGTTTCTGCACACTCGAATAAAGGCACACACAATCACGCCAATTCAAAGCAAGGCGGGTCGCCGGGTCAGAATGGCGCGCAGTCAGGTACCCAGACAAACCAGCTCGACACTCCACCCTGCTTGAGTTGGATCAGTCCGGTATTGAAACCGAGAGCTTTGCTCTTGTGCGTACATGGGCTTGGACTGTACAGCGGCAGCTATGCGAATTTCGGTAAGAGACTGGCCCGGCTCGGGATTAATGTCTACGCAATCGACGTGCGGGGTTTCGGATCGTGGATGCGTAATGGAGGGCACGATCAGGTAGATTTCAACGGTTGTCTGAACGACGTGAAAACAACACTTCTATCGATTCGCAGTGCTAATCCTGGTATGCCGGTCTTCCTGCTCGGTGAATCCATGGGTGGTGCGATCGCTTTGAGAGCGGCTTCGATGTATCCGGATCTGATTGACGGCTTAATTTCTGCAGTACCATCAGGTGATCGGTTCAAGCAGAAAAAGACTGACTTGAAAGTCGCTCTGCAGTTCTTAAAAGGTGCCGATAAACAGTTCGATGTCGGGTCTGCGATAGTGGATCAGGCTACTGCAAATCCCAAGCTTCGCGACGACTGGGCAAGTAATCCGCTTGATCGCATGAATCTGTCACCGAAGGAATTGATTCAGTTTCAATCATTTATGAATGACAATCATGACTCAGCAAAAAAGATCATTACCACTCCCGTACTTATGGTGCAGGGCAACAACGATAAACTCGTTAAGCCCGAAGGTACGTGGGATTTGTTCAACGAAATCGCATCTGAACAAAAATCTTTTCTTGCCGTGCCCAGTGAGCATTTAATTTTCGAAGAACAGCAGGACAAGGAGCGTATTTTCGACCGCCGTATCGATCAAATGACCGCCGCCTGGATTATGTGTCACACCGCAGATACTGTCAGAACAGCAGCAGTGGCTCAAGCCCACAACAACTCACTTTCCGAACCGATAAACTTAATCGCGTCAGGAAATTATGCAGACGCAAAAACTGAATTACAGCAAATTTTAGAGCGCGAGCCCCTCAATGCAGAGGCGCACTATTGGCTCGGCATCACCCTCTACAAATCACGCAATGTCAGTGCGGCACAGAAAGAATTCGAGACTTGCGTCAGCCTTGGAAATGATCCGGTTCATTTGAAAGATGCTTCGAATTATTTGCTGGCAATCAAAGGCAAAGATGTAGATTTGCCGCCTGTCATTCCAACTGACTCAACCGGAACAGCGACTCCAATCAGTCATCCCGAAATTTCCCAGGGCGTGCCTACGGTGCTTGCCTTCTACGCCCCCTGGGTTGCCCAGTGTCGTGAGATAGTTCCCATGTTCATGCAAGCGCAACAGCGATACGGACCACGTCTGCGCCTGATTCAAGTTGACATCGATACCCCGGACGGAAAAAGTCTTGCCAGCCAGCTCAATATTGGTCCAATACCTACTTTCGTGTTCTTGACAGGCAGTGGCGATATAGCAAAAACTCGAATCGGCATGTCAAGCTTTATCGATTTTGCTAAGAACATAACAACTATCTTGCCACGCTGAGACTGGAGATGCGTACGGGCTCATGTATCATAGTGTGGGCACATAATGAGAACGGTGGACAATGACAACTACTGACTTATACGAATCTGAAGCGCTTCTCGATCAAGCGCGCAAAGCAGCTAACAAACGACAATTCTCGGCGGCAGCAAACTTGTTCGATCAAGCTGCGAAACGCAGAGAAAAGGCTCTCGGAGAAGACGTCAGCGTTGCCCAAATTCTCGACGAACTCGGCGCAGTTCAGATTGCTCTCGGTAAATTTGATGAGGCTGAAAAGACTTTGACCGGCGCACTGGCGATGGCAGAAAAGTTGCTTTATGCGGGTCATGGATTGCTCGTTCCTTTCTGTCAGCATCTTGCCGATTTGCATATTCTGCAAAAGAAATATGCAGAGGCAGAACCGTTCGCTGCCAGAGCTCTGGAAATCAGTGAAAAAACTTTGAGTGGTGAACATCGAACCACTTTGCTCAACATTCAACGTCTGGGCCTGGTGCAGAGCAAATTAGACAAACAAGCCGACGCCGAGAAAACACTGACAAAAGCGCTGAAGCATATCGATTCTCCGCTCGGACCACTTGAAGAATTCAAATATGAGCTCGCCATGTTATTCCAGGCTCAAGGGAAAACTGCCGAAGCTGAGAAAGCATACAAAGAAGCAATCGAAGGGCTCGAGTATCGCACCAACCTGCCGAGACTGGCAGAATGTCTGACAAGTTACGCCGAGTTTTTGAAAGCAAACAATCGCGGCAGCGAAGCAGAGCCATTTCTTCAAAGAGCGAAAACAGCCAGCGAGAACAGTCGCGATTGGCATCATTCGCCGGATATCTTCCCGTCAACTTTGCTGCGAGCTTAATGCGCCCTTAAAGCGAACCTGTTGTAAAGTCAAAACCAAGCGATAGTCGTGTCAATCACGACTATCGCTTGTTCAGATATCTAAGTTCCAGATGCTTATGGGCAGCTTTCAGCCTGGCAACCAAGCAGTGCCGTATTCAATACAGATCCGATGCTGTTGCCATTCAGCGAAACTTTTCCAAGATAAATCGACTGTGTAGTCGATCCACTGTATTGAAAAGTTATCTGGGTTAGCACCTTACCAACGGTATTGCTCGGGAGGGAGGGACTGACCTGGTACCATCCCTGTCCGGCCGAATGGACAACAGTTCCGCTATTGGGCACAAATACAGAACTAAAGAAGGAACCATTCGGATTGTTGAAACAAAGTATGACGTTCAGATTCTGCAGAGCGCTCGAGCCGCCCACTGGACTGACATACCAGAGAATGTTGCTGAAAGTGTTGCTTGGCGGAGTCAAGACAACGCCCAGCGTGCCACCTGCAGCGTTAGGAGAAACCGCTGCGATATTTCTGCTGGTGCCGTAAGCAAACTGCTTGCTCTGTCCCGTCACTTGCTGGAAAAATATGTTGCTGGCGCCACCGCTGCAACGGTAAAGCTGGGTGCTATTAGCAGGAGCTGCTTGAGCAGCATAGCTAGAAGTGAAGGTCGACATGGCTACCAACGCTAGCATTCCTTTTGTAAGGTTTACATTTTTGATCAATTTCACGTTCCTGCTCCTTTTAAAACCAGCGAAAGTATATCACTGGTCGAGCTATTTTCAGACGCCCTAGCCCGTATTCTGAAGTCCTTCTGCGACACCATTAATAGTCATCAACACGGTCTCAAGAAGCATGTCGCGCTTACCTGTAGAACTTTCAGTTCTGTCGGCTGACTCATTTGCAGTTCCTCGCGATCGCAACTCTTTGAGAAAACGCACTTGTAGATAGCTGAGCGGATCCACATAGGGATTGCGCAATTCAATTGAATGTCTGAGATAAGGAGTGTCTTCGTTTAAAACCTTCTTCTGTGAGATCTGCAGTACAGCTCGTTTAGAAAGTTCGTAAGCGGATTCGATGCGCGGGAAATAGCGCTCGCACAGCGACTTCTCTACAAGTTCATCTGCATAATATTTTGCGATGTTGAAGTCGGCAACAGCGAGAGCATTTTCGATTTTTGATACCAAGCCTTTGAAGAAAGGCCACTTAAGATACATCTCTTGCATCAGAGCCAATTTCTCAGGCTCTCTCGTGATTTTCTCGAATGCGGTTCCAAATCCAAACCATGCCGGCAACATATAACGACTCTGGGTCCAGGCGAATACCCATGGAATAGCCCGCAAGTCACTGATAGAGTTACTACCCTGAGTTCGTCGTGTTGGGCGCGAGCCCAGGCGCAATTGCGCGAGCTCGTTGATTGGCGTGGTTTGCTGGAAGAAATCGACGAAAGACGAGTCACCGTAAACCAGGTCTCGGTAGGCATGAAAAGCCAGCACCGAAAATTCCTCCATGAAAGCAAGCCATTCCTCACGGTCAAACTCTTTCCGCTGGTGATCTACATTGTGGACGCTGGTCTCCACAACAGCGGCAGCCAGTCTGTCAAAATTTCTGACTGCAATGTCGTGCAGAGCGTACTTAGACGCAATCACCTCGCCTTGCTCGGTGATCTTAATTCTGCCTGCCACCGTTCCTGGTGGCTGCGCGAGAATTGCGGCATGGGTTGGTCCTCCACCGCGACCGATTGTGCCGCCCCGACCGTGAAACAGTCTCAATTTTATGCCAAGCTTGCTGCCCATCTCGACCAGCTGTTTCTGAGCCTTATACAGCTCCCAGTTTGATGTAACAATGCCACCGTCCTTACCGCTGTCCGAGTAACCAATCATGATTTCTTGCAGGTTATCCATGTTTTGCAGATATTCGCGATAGGCTTGATTCGCTAAAAGCGAGCCAAGCATTTTAGGTGCTCGACGCAAATCATCAATGGTCTCAAACAAAGGCACCACGCTGATTTTTCGCTCGGGGTGAAACTTCAGGTCGTAGAGTCCAGCCTCTTTCGCAAACAGCAGCACAGTGAGCAGATCGCTGACATCCTGAGTCATGCTGACGATATAGGTATCAAGTGCCTCCTTGCCATACTTATCCTGACACTCTGTCATTGTCCGAAAGACTTCGATGGTTTCATTAGTAGCTTCTGAGAAACGCGAATCGGCTGGAAGTATCGGACGACGGTTGGAAATTTCCTTTGTCAGCCAGGCTTGCTTCTCTTCTTCAGTCAGGCTCTTTAACCCGCCTGGTATCAGCTCGAGAACGTCGACAATTTCCTCCAGAGCGGCGCGATGGCGCGCGCTGTGCTGGCGTAAATCGAGTTTGGCCAGGTGAAAACCAAAAATATCGACACTATAGATCAGTCTGCGCAGACTATCCAGGCTCGCGTCGCATCCGGCTGCCCGCAGTGCATCAAGTTGCATCTGTAAGTCCCGTCTCAACTCAGAAGGATGGTTGTAGGCGATTGAAGGGTTTGCACCGCTGACGGTGTTACGCAAGCGCTCTTGAATAAAGAGCAATTTCTGACGAAATGGTTCAAAGGTATAACGTCCTTCAATTCTTCGCTCAATCTCAGGCATCGCATCACGATCTTCAGAGAGCGACTGCTTTATCTCATCTGTCAATTGAACCCAATTTTCTGACTGACTCAAATGCCCAAAAATTATCTCCAGCTGAGCCAGATATCGCTTCAAAATCATTGAACGATGGTAGGCCATGGTCTGCCTTGTCACTTCCGGTGTTACAAACGGATTGCCGTCGCGATCACCGCCTATCCAGGAACCAAACGTAATGAATCTGTGCGCTGAAGCGTTTTGCTTATCGCCTGAATTTGCGTGCAGGTCCTCATGGACATCAACCACAGCATCCATGACGACATGCTCGAAATGATAGAGCCCATAACGTACTTCATCCATTACAGCTGGTTTGAAATAAACAATGCTGTCTGTCAGCCAGAGCGACTCGACTACGCCTCGCAATCCCTTCTCGATTTGTGCGGTCTCTTTGCGGGTCAATGGCGGATGGTCGCGTTTACTGAGATAACCGGCCAGTTCAAGCTGGTGCAACAAGACTGTGCGCCTTGTGATTTCTGTAGGATGTGCTGTAAAAACGACTTGAATATCGATTTCTTTTAACAGTTCAGCAAGGCGTTCCGTTTCCTGAACCGGCAGGTGTTCGAAAAATTCAGCCAGAGAACCATCTTGAGATTTGGCTCCACCCTTTGATTCGGCTATCGCTCTTCTACGTCTTCTGTGATTTTGTTCCGCAATGTTAGTCAAATCGAAGTATGTCAAAAACGCTTTGATTACTTTATTGGCGGTATCAGCATCAAGACTGGCAATTAAATGCTGCAGTTCACGCTTCGCGTCGCTGTCGTCCGAATCATGAATACGTTTGAAAAGACTGCGAAACTTTTCTACCGTGGAAAAAACTTCCTGCCCATCAAAACGGATAATCGTGTCGCCTAAAATATTGCCGAGCAAGCGAACGTCATCGCGAAGAGGCTTGCTGCGTTCAATAAATTCGGCAGGAATTTCCAAATTGGTTTTCATATTGCGCACGAGGTCCAAAAGGTTACAGGAGCAATCTTATTGAATGCCGCCGGGCTAAACAATTGATTGTGGACAAATGTGCCACCTGACATGTGCTTTGTTGAGTTGGAACCAAGCCGCAGTCTGAGACGTCCATCGGACTGAACCATACCGGTACGAACTTTGCAAACCAAATTACCATCACAACAGAGCCTTCACGCGACCCGCATGCCAGGTCGACCAGACAGGCGATTAATAGCCGCAGGTGTCGCTTGCATACTTGTGCTCGTAGCCATGACTCTTGCCTGGAATTACTTCCACGACTGGAATTCAGTCAGCCTGCCTGATGAAAACGTAGGCTTGAAATTCTTCGACAACCATGACCGATTGATATGCACCCTTCTGCCTGATAAAGAATACGTGCCGGTACCACTTGGAAGAGTTGCGAAGAGCTTCCAACAAGCATTAATCGCGACCGAAGACCGCAGTTTTTATCACCATCCGGGCGTAAACCCTGAAAGTATCATCAGGGCTCTTCTCGCCAATGCTCGCGCCGGTCATGTAGTTCAGGGCGGTTCAACAATAACTCAACAGCTAGTTAAGAATCTTTATTCAGGTGACAGCAAACGTACAGTCTTACTCAAGCTGAGGGAAGCAGTTCAGGCAATTGAACTCGACAGGCGATATCAGAAAAACAAGATCCTCGAATCATATTTGAATTTTGTCTATTTCGGGCGTGGAACATGGGGCATAGAATCTGCTGCCGAGAGGTATTTCGCCCGACATGCCTCTGACCTGGACCTGGCACAGTCTGCTTATCTAGCAGGAATAGTCAACGCTCCAACCAGATTGAGCACCCACAAAGCCGATGCCATCTCGCGCCAGCACGAAGTGCTGGATAACATGGTTGAAGAGCACTACATCACTAAAGATGCGGCATCAAAAGCTAAAGCTGAAAAATTGGTGTTCAAAGGTGCACAGACCCGCTTTGAGCACAATGCCTATTACCTCAATTATGTTGTCGAACTTCTGAAACGAGAGAATTTTTCAGATGATGACCTCTGGAACAAGGGTACTCGTGTCTTTACTAACCTCGATACCTCAGCACAAATGCTTGCGGCACAGACTTTGACTCAGGGAATTAAGAAAGCTCCGCCCGGTGTATCTCAGGGAGCGCTGGTCTCGCTATCGGTAAAAGATGGTGCTGTTCTGGCTATGGTTGGTGGAGTAGGCAGCTACGATAAAAGCCCATGGAATCGAGCCACCAGTGTACATACTGCAGGTTCGGCTTTTAAGCCGTTTGTCTATCTGAGCGGTTTGCAGACGGGAGTACTCAAGCCTGATACCACCATATATGATGCTCCGCTGGCAATCGATATACCCGGGCAGGAAGCATATTCACCTAAAAACTTCGATGGAAAATACCTGGGACCAATTACCATAAGGAAAGCCCTGGCGCTCTCACGCAACACTTGCGCTGTAAGAGTGACGCAAGCCGTCACCCCTCAAACAGTGGCGGAAACTGCTACAAAAGCAGGTATCACATCAAAATTGGCACCCACACTGGCGCTAGGTTTGGGAGCTTCAGCCGTGTCGCCCCTGGATATAGCGAACAGTTATGCAACTCTCGCTAGAGGCGGCGTTCGCATCACTCCAAGCTTCATCAGACGTGTGGAATCAAAAGACAAAAAGGTGTTGCGCAATTACGCACCAGAATCAATCCAGGTCTTTGACCCTGAACCGGTAGCGGAAATAGTCGACGCCATGCAAGATGTCGTTCAGAAAGGAACCGGGCAGAAGGCGAAATTGTTCAATCGACCTGTAGCCGGAAAAACAGGCACCGCTGACGGTGCCCGAGACATCTGGTTTATTGGATTCACGCCAGACACTGTTACAGCAGTCTGGGGAGGTAACGACAAAAATACAGCCATTGCCGGCAATCAAGTAACAGGCGGCACCATCATGGCAGGCATCTGGCAGAACTACATGACGGCATTCTACAAATCGCATGCTACTCCACCAGGTCTGTTCAAGGCACCCGAAAACCCGCTGGCCGAGGAGATCGATCAAATTCATTTCCTGCCGCAGCCAGCCGGTATTTTCGACAAAATTACCAGTTTCGTAACTGGCGACGCACCCCCGCCGGCGCTAGCAGAACCGGCACTGAAGAACCAGGTTGAGATGCCGCCGTTAGCGCCGCCGATTCATAAGGATTTCGGCACAGTCAGCGACCACAACTCGTATCCGAGTCTGCATCATCCGGACAAAGCGAAGAAAAAATTCAGATTCAAGAAGTTGTTCAACAAGATAATCAACCTATTCTAAAGTCTGCGCGGCAGTCCGCCGTTCGAGCACCCATTTACCTTCGATGATAGAGTGAGGACAAGAGTTCTCCTTCATACTGATGTCTGGCTAATAATGAATGGCTCTAACAAAAAGATAGAACAGATCGCTAACAACATCACTACGTTTGTACTCTCAGTGATCATTGTCGTTGTGGCAGTTGGATTCTGGAATTACTCGTCACAGACCTTTAAGCAAGACTGCTTTACCGCGGTAGCAACCATGCTTAGCAAAACCCTGGATTTCGTTGCGCATCCTTTTGCTAAAAAGGACTCAGGGCAAGAACATACCGTCATAAGCCAGTCAGCGCAAGAGAACTGGGAGGGCGACAGCGCAACTACAGATAACACCGGCTCTAAGAGCAAATCGACACGAGTCTTACACAAAGAGAGCACCGAGCCTGACCAGGCTGAAAAAGCCAAGCTCGCTTCCATGCCCGCTCCACCCTTTGCCTCGCCGTCATTGCCAAAAAAAGAGAAGGTAGTGCGCCATGGGAAACCTGTTCAGTTCGTCAGAAAGACTGTATCTCATGTTCCTGTCTATGAAACCATTATCGATTTGCACGACCCCGAGACGTTTATAAGCATCGGATTAGCTAACAATGCATTTCTAGCCAACGACAAAGATATGACTCATGGCGATGAAGGATTCGATTCGCTTGTCAAAAAATCCCACGCCAGCGTAGTCATGAACGGCACCTTTTTCAGCAAGGACGATCAAAAGCGTGTCATGGGAAATATGGTGTCAGGCGGGCGATTTCTCAAATACAGTCCATGGGAAAATTATGGCACCACATTTGGTCTGACCAGGAACAACCGTCCGGTGATGATGACTGCCAGAGCCGGAGAACTTCCGAACTGGAGCGAACACTGGTTTTCACTGACGTGTGGACCACGACTCTTGAAGGACGGTGAGGTGTGGATTTATCCTGAGAAAGAAGGCTTTGCAGACTCGCACGTGCTGGGCGTTGGTCCGCGGTGTGCGCTGGGGTTTAATCCGACTGGCGATAAGCTTATCCTTTGCACATTCATGAATGGACTCTCGCTTTCAGAGGAAGCACGCCTCATGAAAGAATTGGGCTGCAGCGAAGCTATGAACCTGGATGGCGGTGCATCAAGGTCGCTTGCTCACAACGGTTCCATAGTGGTGCCGGCAGGGCGTCCGCTGACAAATGTGTTGCTGGTCTACGATTCAAAAAATAGGGCGCCACAGTCGCTTATCAACTCCTGGGAAACATTTCAGCAAATCGAACGTTAGCAGCAAAAGCTACTTTCGCTTGTTCACGATCGGGTACAAAATCATTTGTGTGCAGCGAAAATAACAAATGGCTTTTCCAGTCTCCTCGCTGGTTACAACAGCATCCCAAACCTGTGTTCCTTTTCCGCCATGTACGAGAGTTGCCTCACAACTAATTGAGCCACTGCGGGCGGTTCCAATGAAATTACTCTTTAGTTCTATGGTAGTAAAACCGGTTGCACCCGGCGGCAAATTTGCGACTGATCCATAACCGCAACTAGTATCAGCCAGCGCCACAACAGTCGCGGCATGCAAATATCCATTTGGCGCCAAGAGCTCGTCGCGCAACTTAAGTACGCTGTTCAGTTTGCCCGGAGAAAGAGAAGTTACTTCCAAGCCAATGATCCCCGGCAAACGTCCCTTGCTTCTCTCGTTCAACAGTTCGACAGTTACTTTCTTAGCGGGCATAGTCATCTCTCGCCAGGGACGCAAATCATATACTAAAACAAATCGATCGCAGCTTCCGCCACAGATCGATCGTTTGATTGCAACATTTCAACGAGCCGGATTAGGCCGTACGCTCTCGCGCTCGCATCGAATCGGCAACTCCGCCTGTGACGAGGCTAACAACCATCATCAGAAGTCCGCCCAGAATTGCCGGTCCCCAACCTGCTACCGTCAGATATTGCGGTAAAAGATCGGCCACCAGCCTGAGCGCGAAAGCCGGCAGTAACCAGAAACCAAGCAGCCACATTGGAATCAGCACCAGCAGCGCCAGACCAAAGGTAGTCACTGTCAGGTACGCGCTTAATGCCATAGCTCCGACCTCGACTCCCCACAACATTAAACTGAAAACTATTGCGAGACAAATCGCAGCGACGAAGTTGCCATGAAAATCAATACCACCAAGCATCGGCAGAAGAAAAACAAAAGCCAGGGCTTTCAAAGCCAGTCGTACAAGAAACTCCATCACCCGCTCCTCCTAAACTACAGCCGTTCGGACGCGAAATGCTTGATAAAAGTTGCAAATCATTGCCGTTGCCAATAGCAAGTCTCTGATAAATCAAGAAGCCAAGTTGGACCGGTTTGTACACAACGAATGGTGGTATTAGTAAACTGTGTACCGCTGACACTGTACTCAGCGGCCGCCATGCACTGCATACACGTACGGGGGAAAATTGGCCGACGATAAGGTTGACGAAGAATCAGCCCAGACCGGTGGAGAGGATGAAAACGAGGCACCGAAGAAATCCTTCGGCATACTGGCCGCACGCTTCCTACAGAAGGGCAAAAGCTCCCCTGGTTCTATCACCGGCGAATTTGAGGCATTAGTCCCACCGGACCAGACACCGACACCAGATCCAAAAGTGCGTAATTTAAATCCTGTAGACGACGAATACGAAGAAATAAGAGAAGGCAGCATCCATGGCATGGAAGTGCCGCTTACCGAATCGCTTTACGCCGATATCGGACTTGATGACATGTCTGGTTTCGACGAGCCTGAACAGTCTTTTGACAGGTCAGAAGAGGGTTCGGCGCCTGCAGACGTTATTTACGACATTGACGCTGGAGAGCAACCTGTTATCAGCTTCGGCTCCGGGGTCGCTGATGAGCATGCGCACGACATCGAACTCGCTGGAGGTGAAGCAGACTTCGGCGGATATGAAGAGTCTGCCCAGACAGACAGTTCATACACCGAGCCGGTCCAGAACCAAGAAGAGGCAGTTTCTCAAGCAGAAGCAGTTCAGTACGAAGAAGAAGCTTTCGCTCAAACCGAGCCAGTCCAGTACGAAGAAGAAGCGGTTTCTGAAGCCGAACCAGTTCAGTACGAAGAAGAATCAGTCGCTCAAACCGAGCCAGTTCAGTACGAAGAAGAATCAGTCGCTCAAACCGAGCCAGTCCAGTACGAAGAAGAATCAGTCGCGCAAACAGAAGCAGTCCAGTACGAAGAGGAATCAGTCGCTCAAACAGAAGCAGTCCAGTACGAAGAGGAATCAGTCGCTCAAACCGAGCCAGTTCAGTACGAAGAAGAAGCGGTTTCTCAAGCCGAGCCAGTTCAGTACGAAGAAGAAGCGGTTTCTGAAGCCGAACCAGTTCAGTACGAAGAAGCCTCTCACGACGAATCAGCCTTTCATGAGTCGAGCGATCAGGGCCTTGCTGCTGCTGACAATACCTATCATGCTGATCAGGAGGCGAGCCATTCAGTAACTGCTGAAACGAATGAAGCTGAGAATTCAGCTCCATCTGACAACTATGCTCCGACACCCGCTTATGATCTTTCCGAACTTGACTCGATAGGAATCTCAAAAGAAACAACTTTTGACAAGAACGTTCTTGATCAGATTGGCTCTGGGGATGCGAACAACAAAGTTTCTGCTGAGAGCGAAACACCACCGGCTGTTCCTGAGAAGAAGGGACTCCTGGGTAAATTCGCAGGCAAGAAGGAGTCAACGCAGAAGCCCTTGTTTGGCGACGGCGCCAAATTGGAAAGCTCGGAACCGGCGACAGAAAAACCGTATGATCCTGCAGCGTTAGACTCAATTGGCACCAAAGATTTCGATAAGAGCGCCCTTGATTCTATCGGCACCAAGGATTTCGATAAGGGTGCTCTTGATGCCATCGGCACCAAAGGTTTTGATAAGAGCGCCCTTGATTCTATCGGCACCAAAGGTTTTGATAAGAGCGCCCTTGATTCTATCGGCACCAAGGATTTCGATAAAGGTGCTCTTGATGCTATCGGCACCAAGGATTTCGATAAAGGTGCTCTTGATTCTATCGGCACCAAAGGTTTTGATAAAAGCGCACTTGATTCTATCGGCACCAAGGATTTCGATAAGGGTGCTCTTGATGCCATCGGCACCAAAGGTTTTGATAAAGGTGCTCTTGATTCTATCGGCGAAGCTGCCCCGGCAACGCCAGAAGGGAAAGACAAAGCCCCGAAGGGTGGCGGATTGCTTGGTGGCAAGTTCGGTCAAAAAGCGAAAGCCTCTGGCGGTGACAAGCTCAAAGTGGGCGGTATTAATCCGCCATCGGTAGATCCAAATTTCGACCAGAAAGAAACCGGCCGGTTTATGGTCAATCAATCGGAACTTGATGCTCTGGGCGCCAGCCAGAGCCTAACTCCGGAACCAGCTCAAGATTTTTCATCAGCAGCCTCCGCGCTCCCTCCCGAAATGGACTTATCCGCCTCTTCCGCCGTTTCCGAAGAAGCGCCGGTCGACGAAAGTGCTTACGAGCACACTCCTGTCATCGGCGCCGACGAAGTCGGGCGCCTGATCACTGATGCAGATAACGCCTACCGCTTGAGGCAGTTCCGGGCTGCAGAGCCGATTTTTGCGAATGTGCTGGATAAGCTTGACAAGACTGGCGACGATTCAGATCCGCTGCTTCCGTATTGCCTGGACAAGATGTCGGACAATCTGTATCAACTTAAGAAATACAACGAAGCACTTCAATATCTGCGTCGCTTATTGGTTCTGCACACGAAAATCAGCTCAGAAGATCGCGATATGATCTCGACGCTGTACAAAATTGCGCAATGCTGCGAAGCGCTGAGCCTTACAAGCGAAGCCGACTCCATGTACAAACGCGCTTTTAGATTAGGTCAGCAATCGCTCGTCCCCGGCGATCCATTGTTAGCTAAAGTGCTGGAAGGTTACGGCACAATGCTTATGCGCAGCGAGGGCGCTGAACCTCCTGCCGGCTCGAGTGAAAAGAGCGAAGAAGCACCGACAAAAACGCCACGCAGCACCGAAGTTCAATCAGCGCTATCGGCGGAAGAAATCGCCATGCTTAACTCGCTTGGTGCGAGTTCTGAACGTAGCAGCACCGAGCCCTCCCCGATCATTCTCTCAGGCGGACCGACAGGCGCTTCTGAACAGTCTTCAGGCAAATCTAGAAGCCCACTCAAACAATCTGATGAACGGGCAGATAAGGTAAGGGCTACCACCGGTCCCGTCGGCGGCAGCACCGCTGGTGGTGTGTGGGTGCGACTGGGAATTTTCCTCAGCGTCATTGTCGGGCTTGTACTGGTCACCTTGAATATCAAGACAGACTACACATCGCATCACGTCGATCATTCAAAAGACTTCGTCAAGCGCGTTTATAAGAGCGCTGACGGAGGCGCCACATTCACGATATCCAGCGAAGACGAAGCTGCAAAAGACAATTTCGGCAAGCACTTTGTATACGAATATCGTGATTGGAACGGCACGCCTAGCGACGATATCGAAGTAATATCCGGGCAGGTGAACGGTGACAACTTCATTTATGAAATCCCACAAGGAATAAAGGACGGCAGCGGAGCGATATTCTTTGAGCCACATGCCTCAGAACTGACAGTTACAGCGAAAATGCACGAGCTCGGCAATAAAGCTCAAGCTTACTTTAAATCAAAAGGCAAGTATCCAGATGGGAAAGATCTGGCAGCACTGGCGAAATCGGTCGACTACAAAAATCCATTTACGCAGACCGCTGATTCAATTTCAGCTGCGGGCATCGCCTGGCCTCCCAGCCTCGATGCGACCCAGCTCCTCATGAAGTCCAGTTTCGATACAGGCATGGAAAATGGTGACCTCTGGGAAGGCGAAGCCGCGCCAAAACCAGGTCTCATATCTGCGGCATCAGCCAGTCAGAAACAACCAGACGCCAGCGTCTTCTACATTCATGGTCGTGACCGTGATGGAAAATTGATCACGCGAGCTGATGGCAAAGTTTACGTTCTCATTTACAAGAACGGCATCGACGTCACACCCGGTGCAGCCGACTTCAAAAATGAGAAACCAGGTCCTGGACCAGCGCCAATGCGTTTATCAAAGAAAGATGGCTCGATTACAGCTATTACCATTATCTTGAGCTACTTGCCTGTTGCCTTCTTCTTGATTCTTGCACTCGTCTTTCTGGCTATGTTGAACAAGGGAAGCGGGCGCATCGGAAGGTTCTCAGTGCCGACCTTTGGGGTGATGTGGTCACCGGTTATGGTGCTTCTGACAGGTCTGGCGAAATTTGTGCCGGCTCCCTATTCAATGATCTGTGTTGGACTTGCCGCTGTAGTTTTCGTTGGCGGGCTGGGGTGGCTGGCGTTTAACATCTTAAAAAACAAACCTAAAAAGTCCTGAAAGCGCTCAGCCCAGGTTCGTTTCAGAGTCGGGCACCGGCTGACAATGAGCTGACGTACTGCAAAAAAGCTAAAATCCCCAAAATGGGACTCAGATATTGGAAAGTGGTTTCGATCTTTAAACGCAGAGAGCAGCTTGTAGCACTTGGGGCGGTTTTATCTCTTTTTTTGCCTGGACAAAATGGGAATTGTCTCTCAAGCATCAAAACTGACTATCGCCCGGAACTTGTCAGGCAGCCTTTATCGAACAGATGCATATACTTTTCTATCGCATATTCGCCGGACAACCGGGTTATCGCTACGGGCGGCGAATCTGAAATTAGTTTGTGGGATCACAATTCCGGCAAACTAATACGCACTCTCAGCGGTATCAGACGCGAAGTTCTGGCACTGGCATTCAGTCCCGATGGCACAACACTGTTCGGTGCCAGTATGGACAATTCACTCCGCTTTTGGGACGTCGCTACAGGAAAGACCCTTCTCAGCTTGAGCGGACATCAAGGCAATTTTGTAGACTGGGCTGGCTTCAGTGCCGACGGAAAGCAACTTCTGATGGCGTTCTCAGTACAAAAAGCAAACGGCAAAAATCTAGACTGCGAATTCTTCAGTGCGTATGAACTGTGGGACGTTGAGCGCGGCAAGATGCTCAGACGCGTTGAAGTTCCCGTTAAACAAGTAGAATCGTTTGCGGTCAGCCAGAATTTGAAGGTGTTCGCCACTGGACGAAGTGACAGCATAAAAGTCTACGACATTCAGGCCGGAAGCGAATTGCGACAAATAGCAATTCCCTCCGGAACGGAAGTATCGGCAATTGCCCTGGATGCAGAGGGGAAAAGACTGGCTTGCGGAACAGAGCAGGGAGCGATCAACATTCTTGATTGTCGATCAGGCAAGACCATCAAAACGTTTGACGCACATTGTGGAGCCCTGAGAGCGATAAAATTTTCGCCCGACGGCAAATTAGTAGCCGGGAGCGGAGCCGACAAAACAGTAAGGCTGTGGACAGCTGCTGATGGCAAACTCATAGCGATCGTCGACCATGAGATTTCAAATGCAAATCCGCTCATTGCATTCAGTCCGGACGGACGCTACCTTGCTAATCAGAAACAGCGCTACACAATCCGGACAGATACGGACAAGCAACATCCGACCAAAATTTGGAGCGACTGCATAAATCTCTTTGACCTCCAGAGAGGCAAAAACTTCGGACAATTAAGCGGGCAAGATAGTTCAATCAAATCTGTTGCTTTCTCAAACGATGGCAAATATCTCGTCACAGAAGGCGAGAATGCACGCCTGAGACTTTGGAATCTAGCCGATACAGAACGACCATACACTTCTCAGTCCGCTGACAAGACGGACACTAAAAGAGACATTAATGCTGCAACGTCAGCTACAAGTCACGACGGTAAGACTGTTGCCGTGGCATCCGGGGCATATTTGACTCTTTCTAAAAGTGGTTCCCACGATCAAGATCTGCGTATTAAAGTCTACAAGCATGAGAAATCGTTGCAATCCTACGCTGACCTTGTTCGGGCCTATGAAGAGAGTGGGTCACTTGAAAAACCGGAGATCACTTCTGTTGTCTTCTCCAATGATGACGCCCAGGTTGCCACAGTCGACAACGATCGAGTAGATTTCTGGCGCGTTGCCGACGGTAAATATCTGTCCTCTCTGCCCGGTAATTCCGTAAGTTTCAGTAAGGACGGCAAGATAATTGCCCTGGCAGACCACGACATCGTCACTTTGCGCAACGCTGGCGATCACAAGCTGATTGCAACAATTGCAACTTCAGGAGACGATGACTGGTCAATCGTCGCAGCGAATGGCAATTTTGACGCCAGTAATCTCGACAACATTGCCGCCGTGGCCTGGGTAGTGCCCGACCAACCAACAAGAGGGTTACCGGTAGAAATTTTCTTTCGCCAATACTATACGCCCGGGCTGTTGAGCCGCATTTTTTCGTCCGAAGGTTTGCCGCCGGTTCCTCAAATGTCTGAGTTAAATCGTGTTCAACCGCGAGTAAAAATCATCAGCGTGAAACCGCACGGTTCGACAAAAGACCAGGTCGATGTAAGCGTAGTCTGCGAAAGCATCAATGAGCATTTCGATAATACCAAGTATAGTCGCAGCGGTGTCTTCGATCTGAGACTATTTCGAGATGGGCAACTAGTAGGTTCTCTGCCAGATCGGAACACATTCACCGCAGGTGATAGCACGGATCTCTGCGCAACAAAGGAAAAATTTGAAAGAACCTTTGTCGTGCGTTTACCTCATAACCAGAAAAAGAGTTATCAGTTCACTGCTTATGCATTCAACTCCGACAAAGTGAAGAGCGCCACAGACAGCTATAACTATGCCCTATCGACACCACTGGCTGAACGTAAGGGAAACGCGTATGTGATCGCATTTGGTGTGAACCAGTTTGAGGATCCGGAATGGAATTTGGAATGGGCCGTAGCCGACGCAAAAGCGTTTGACTCGGACCTGGTACCGGCGCTGAGGAAAACTGGTCAGTACAGTAAAGTCGTGTCGATTCAGCTGACTTCCGACAATCATACTCGTGATTCGAACACGCTACTTGCGAATAAACAATCATTTTTGGACACACTCTCAGTGCTGTCTGGACAAAAGGCAAGCAATACTAGAACCGAGACGCTACTTAGGAATCTAGGCGTTAAACTCGTTCAACCAGAAGACACAGTATTGATAGCATTCTCTACGCACGGTGCTGTCGATAAAAGCTCAGGTATGTTCTACCTGTTTCCGTGTGATATTGGGAAAAGACAAAGTTCCGGGCTCACACCAGACCTGATCAAACATGCCATCAGTACAAGTGAGTTGGAAGATGCCGTAAAGAACATTGATGCAAGCAACATCACTATGATCATTGATTCATGCCACTCGGGAGCGGCTAGCGGCAAAGACGCGCGAGGCGGGCCAATGGATAATCCAGGATTGGCCCAACTGGCCTATTACAAGAAGATGCGCATACTTGCTGCAAGTACTGCTGCCACCGGTGCTCAAGAAAATAGTGTCATCGGTCACGGCTTCCTTACTTACGCGCTCATTAAGGAAGGGTTGGCAAATGATGGTCGATCAGATTGTCTGATTAAGGATGGAAAAGTCTCAATGGAAGAACTGTTGCATTTCGCACAGCAAGAAGTGCCAAAGTTGGATCAGTTGAGTTGGCAAGGGAAACTAGATCAGGTTAAACCGCGAGACATCCATTTCGATCAACCTACGCAGCCCCAGGCTCACCAATCACCTGTTCTTTTCGATTTTGCAAATGACTCAGACGACCAGATCGTTCTAGATTTGAAAAAGTAGCCAGCTGACGAAGCGCCGGATAAACAATCGGCTACGAGGTTCAAGCACTCTTGACAGCCCGGAGCCTGCCACTTTGGCTGTAGAATCTCTGCATTGCGGATTGTGTCGAAATGAAAATTTCGCCAGGAACTTTCGAGAAATCGGCTCCGTCAAGGGACGCTCGTCCGCGAGTACTTACGAGTGGGATCGATTCGATCGCCAGCGGATCATTTGTTTATCGGAGGAGATTTTCCATGCATTACAGGACATACAAAACACCGGCAGTGGTCGCGGCGATGCTGACAGCTTTCGGTCTGGTGGCACCAGCAAACGCTCAAACCACAACCACACAAACGACTACCACTGAAATCACAGTGGGCGGAGCCCCTGCAACTGTTGTCGCAACACCTGCAGGCGTGACGACAACGACAACTACCGTCGCCCCGATCCCCATTACCGGCACCACCGGCAGCACTGTTTATTTCCGCACTGCCAAGCCGGAAGTGCTTTTGATGACAATCACAGCACGACGAAGAGATCTCGATAAGATGATCGACGCAGCTCATTCGAAAGGCAAAATCACCGAAAAAGAAGCGAAAGCAATGAAGTCTGAGCTCAAACGAATTGAGCGGGAAACCGGCAGTAACACAATCTCATACGAACGAGCTGTGGCATTTGCTCGTGACCTCGACTTTATCGGAACGAGGATGGGTGGTGTAGTGGTCGAGGGAGTTCCTCTTTATCAACCAATTATTGCCGGCTCTCATTTCACTGTTGTCAATGGACAAATCTACGTTCTGGATGATCTGTCGGTACGTCGCGTAGACCTGGAGGCAAGAATCATCAAAGATTACCTCGAAGGTAGATTGAGCGATGATCGCGCCTCCAAGTTGCGCGCCGAACTAGATGCTATCGGCGCTACACAAGCCATCTATTCGGCAACAGGGGAGCTTGATCCTGTTTCCAGCCGCAAATTCTACAAAGAGATGGACAAAGTAGCCTCTGAATTAGAAAAGTACGCAGGAAAAGACAACAACTGATTTGTTTTCCACTTTTCGACGCAGTTCCAGTTATGGCTGGAACTGCGTTTTTTTCTGCACATTTTTCGACAGCTGGTGTGCAACAATATGAGCCGGCATCTGTGTCTTGGTTTGTTTTATGGTGCAAACGACCTTCACTGAATCAGAAATACTGGGGCAGCTCGACGATTGCGCTTTAAATTTCGACTTTCCCATGCTGGATAACGGCTATATAGCGCCTGCTGACGTGAAATTGCATGCTTTTGCTGATGAGCTGCGCTGGGCAATTATTATCGAAGACCTGGGATATCACACTCGTACTGGCGATCACGATGGAATGACTGACTGCATTAGTTACTATGGAAACTGCCTGACGCGCAAGCCAGGCAGTGCCAATGAAGACTTTCTGGTAGTTACCGGTGACGGACCAGACGGAAAAACTTTTGAAGACGAGACAAACTGGTATCTTCGCAAGCCGATTGGTCAGATCACCATTCGCGATGAACTTGTCAGTTATGACTGTACCCGAGAAAAGCTCGAACAACTTGCAATTCCGCTGCAAGACACCCAGGCAAGTGGCACCCAGCTGTTGCGGAGTCTCGTGCCTCGCTACCGAAATCTTTTTTTTGCAACTGAGCGCGAGTTGAGAAGACGCATCCCTTTTGATCTACCCTGTCTGTTGTCTCTCAGCGAATGGCATCATCCTGATCTTGCCGGTGACGAATTGCCCAGCGTCAATGAGACATTTCAACAAATTGCAAGAGTTCTCCACAATCTTGACAGTGCTTTGTACGCACCATCTCTGCCACCAAATACGCACTGGTCAAACTGGCCGGAGGGCGGCAATCTTTAGCGCGACCAAACCCAGACAGTGAACGATTCTAAAAGGAACCAGACTTTGCTAACCATAACCGACAACATTTCAATAGTTGCAGATGAATTAAAACTGACTGCCAGGCAAGTGCAAGCCACAGCCGATTTGCTCAACGAAGGCGGCACCGTGCCTTTCATCGCCAGATACCGCAAGGAAGCGACAAATTCACTAGACGAAGTGCAGGTCCTTGCGATTCGCGATCGACTGGCTCAGTTAGCTGATCTGGACAAGCGCCGCGATGCCATTTTGAAGTCGCTCGAAGAACGCTCTCTCCTCACCGAAGAGCTGAAAAAGTCTGTAGCCGCGGCGAAGAACATGGTGGAGTTGGAAGACATCTATCTTCCATTCCGCCCCAAACGGCGCACAAAAGCAATGGCAGCGAAAGAGAAAGGACTGGAACCACTGGCGCAGCAAATTTTCGATTGCGTGCTCGACAATCCCAAGAAAACGGCGGAAGGCTTTATTAGTGATGAGAAAGGCGTCGCCAGCAGCGACGAGGCGCTCAGCGGTGCAAGAGATATCATCGCCGAATGGATCAACGAGAATCAACAAGTACGAAATCAAGCGCGCCACTATTGGACACGCAAAAGCGACATAAAATCGGTCGTAGTAGCCGGCAAGGAGGCTGATGCAGCCAAATTCAAGGACTATTTCGATTGGTCTGAACCACTTGAATCAGCGCCTTCCCATCGGGTGCTGGCTCTGTTCCGAGGCGAGAACGAAGGACTTCTGAAAGTAGAAGTAGGGCCCTATGCAGATGACTTGATCAAACAATTGGAGAACCTGCTGATCAAGCGTCGTAATCAATGCGCAGAACAGATCAAACTGGCCCTTGCCGATTGTTATAAACGACTACTGGCACCATCTATGGAGACAGAGATACGTCAGCTCTTCAAAACCAGGGCAGACGCAGAAGCAATCAAAGTATTTTCCGACAACATCAAGCAACTTTTGATGGCACCACCGCTCGGGCAGATAGCGACTCTGGCTATAGACCCGGGTTTCCGCACCGGGTGCAAGCTGGCAGTTCTCGATGCTCAGGGCAAGCTCCTGAAACACGATGTGATCTATTTGCACGAAGCGGAAAAAGACCCCGTCAATTCAGCAGCAGCAAAAAAGATTTTCGACATCTGCACCAAATTTAGTATTGGCGCCATAGCAATCGGAAACGGCACGGCCGGGCGAGAGACCGAAACATTCGTCAAGAAGCTTGCTCTCAAGAAAAGTGATGGCAGCAAGATCACCATCGTCATGGTAAATGAAAGCGGAGCCTCTATTTATTCGGCATCGGAGGTAGCCCGTCAGGAGTTTCCAGACCTCGATCTTACTGTCAGAGGAGCTGTGTCGATTGGTCGTCGACTAATGGACCCGCTTGCAGAACTGGTAAAGATTGAGCCAAAGTCGATCGGTGTCGGGCAGTATCAGCACGACGTCGATCAGGCGGCCCTGCAGCACAGCCTGGATGATGCCGTAACAAGTTGCGTCAACAACGTCGGAGTAGAACTGAATACGGCGAGCAAACAGCTTCTTACTTATGTCTCCGGGCTCGGACCACAACTAGCGGGAAATATCGTCAAGCATCGAGAAGAAAACGGCGCCTTCAAGAGTCGCAGCGAACTTAAAAAGGTGCCACGACTGGGTGCCAAAGCATTTGAACAAGCGGCCGGTTTTCTTCGTATTCATGAAGGCAAGAATCCTCTGGATGCCAGCGCTGTTCATCCTGAGAGCTACACCGTAGTCGATGCCATGTCGGCAGATCTTGGATGCAAAGTAGCAGAATTGCTGCAGAAAGAAGACCTTCGCAAGAGAATCGACATAAACAAGTATGTTACCGACAAGGTTGGGCTGCCGACGCTCAAAGACATCATGTCCGAACTGGCTAAACCAGGAAGAGATCCCAGAGATAAGTTCGAGCAGGTGGAGTTTGCCGAGGGCATCAATACCATCAACGACTTGAAGCCTGGCATGACCATGGACGGCGTTGTCACAAACGTCACCGCTTTTGGTGCATTTGTCGACATCGGCGTGCATCAGGACGGACTGGTACACATCAGCGAATTAGCTGACAAATTTGTAAAGGTGCCTGCTGATGTAGTAAAAGTTCAACAGAAGGTGAAAGTGAAGGTACTCAGTGTTGACGCAGAACGGAAAAGAATTTCTTTGAGCATGAAAAATCTCAACTCAAAGTAACCAGAGATCTTGGCAAGGGACGACCGGGAGTAACGCGATGGGCGCTTGGACATTAGGAATTCTAGTAGTAGTGGGCGGCACGCTCGGCTCCGTTGCCGGCATGTTGTGGGTGAGGAAATATTTCAATCTTGCCAAGCTGGAATCGCACCATGAGGTCGCTGGGTACTTACTGTCTGTCATAGGCACACTATATGCGGTGCTATTAGGACTGATTGTCGTAGATGGTCAGAGCAAGTATCAGCAAGCACAGTTGATGACAGAAACTGAAGCAAATGCAGCGGCAGATATGTTTTTAATCAGTCAAGCATTCTCCGATCCTACAAGGCAAAGAATACAAGATGGCATTGCCGAGTATGTCAATGTCGTACTCGATGAAGAGTGGGGCAAAGAGGTGCACAGAGACATCCTCACTGAGGGCAGCGTGGTGCCGCTGAGAAAGGTCTGGCAGACGATGGCATCATATGAACCGGTCACAAACCGTGAACAAGCTTGCTACAGCACAATGTTGACCACGCTTGGTGAAATGGCTGATGCCCGTCGATACCGTGTCGTCAGCACACGCGGAGGAACGTCGGAAATCCTATGGGGCGTGCTTATAGCGGGCGGAATATGTACGGTTCTCTTCACCTATTTTTTCGGCGTTGAAAATGCTGTTGCCCACATCGCTATGACCACACTCGTCTCGCTTTGCTTGTCTCTAAATGTCATGCTGGTTGTACTGTTCAGTAATCCGTATCGCGGAGATATGAGAATTCAACCGGAAGGTTTTAGACATGACCAGAGAATGATGCAGACCTTGCTGAAAGAGCGGAAAGATGGAAAATTTCCACTTGTTGAACCAAAGCCAACCAGTCAACCCGGCGAAACGGTCCCGTCCTCCCCATGACATCAACCATTTAAGAGCGGCTGTGCCGGTCAGCAGCGCTGGTAAGGTAAACAGCTTGCAATAGCAAAATAGCAATGTCATTAATTTTTCGAGATTGCATATTTAGATCTGCTATCTTGAAGGCTCAGACTGCCATAAATGCCGTTGTTGAGCCTCCTCGTAGTGCTTCCGGCAAGTCAGTCGTGGCTCAGGTTCTCTGAGCAGGCATCCCACAATTCACGAATGTAGCAGGAGAGTCAGGATGAGTACCGTCAAAGCCTTGGTCAACCCTTTGAAAGATTTGCAAAAGTTCGGTCAATCCGTCTGGCTCGACTATATTCAACGGAGTTTGATCAAATCGGGCGAACTGAAGCGGTTCATCGATGAAGATGGTCTGCGCGGCATCACCTCTAACCCATCGATTTTCGAAAAAGCAATCGGCGGAAGCACCGACTACAACGATTTCATTGCCTCGATTCGCGACTCCAACCTTGACGCAGCAGGGATTTTTGAGAAGCTGGCCATCCGCGATATTCAAGAAGCCGCTGATATCCTTCTTCCGGTTTATAACGAAACAAACAAGCGCGACGGCTATGTAAGTCTCGAAGTTTCGCCGCTCATCGCCAATGACACCAAAGCCACTCTGGCAGAAGCGAAGAAGTTATGGAGAGAAGTAGCCAGACCAAACGTGATGATCAAAGTGCCAGCAACTGAAGCCGGCATACCTGCCATCAGAGAGCTGATATCAGACGGCGTCAACGTGAATGTAACCCTTTTGTTCTCCGAGCAGACATACGAGCGGGTTGCAGACGCTTATATCGCCGGTCTGGAATCACTTGCCTCTAAAGGTGGTGACATAAACAGTGTCGCCAGCGTTGCGAGCTTCTTCATCAGCCGCATCGACACGGATGTCGACACCATCGTCAGCGCCCGTCTTGCGCAGACCAAAGATGACACTCAAAAGCAGTTGTTAAACAGCGTGCTTGGAAAGGTGGCCGTAGCTAACGCTAAATTGACCTACGAACGCTACACACAAATCTTCTCCGGCAGCCGCTGGGAGAAATTGAAAGCTAAGGGAGCACAAACTCAGAGAGTACTCTGGGCAAGCACTTCCACGAAAAATCCAAAGTACCCGGAAACAATGTATGTCGACGAGTTAATTGGACCAGACACTGTCAACACGATTCCACCGGCAACCTTTGAAGCTTTCAAGAAGAACGGCAAGGCGCAACTGACTCTTACTGAAAATCTGGATGACGCTCGCCAGGTCATGGATAACCTGGAGAAGTTGAACATCTCCATCAAAGACGTCACTGACAATCTTGTCGTTCAAGGCGTAAAGCTATTTGCTGATGCTTTCAACAAACTCACCGACACTGTGGCGAAACAGAGAGCAGAGTTAAAAATAGGAAAAGAACAATTCAGTTACCGCCTGCCTGAAGAACAGACTCGCGTGTTGCATGCAACTTTGAAAGAGTGGCAGGAGAGCGGCAAAGTTAAAAAACTTTGGAAGAGAGACGCCTCCTTGTGGACAAACGAAGACGAAGCGCTCTGGCTGGATTGGCTGACAATCACAGACGACATGCGCAAAGAACTCGAAAGCATCAAGAATTTCGCAGCTGAGATCAAAGCGGCAGGATTCACTCATGCAGTGTTGCTCGGTATGGGGGGATCAAGCCTCTGTCCCGAAGTTATGAGTCTCACTTTTGGACACATCGCCGGCTATCCGGACTTGAAAATTCTCGATTCTACAGACCCGGGACAGATTGCCACTCTGGAAAAATCAATCGATCTCGCCAAAACCCTCTTCATCGTCTCCAGCAAGTCGGGAAGCACCCTTGAGCCGAATATCTACAAACAGTATTTCTTCAAAAAGGTAGCTGACCTGGTCGGTAAGGACAAAGCAGGAAAGCAATTCATCGCCATCACTGATCCTGGATCGAAAATGCAGAAGGTGGCGGAACAAGACAAATTCCGCAAAATCTTCTTCGGAGTGCCCGGCATCGGTGGTCGCTATTCGGCCCTTTCCAACTTCGGACTGGTACCGTCCGCGGTGATGGGCGTGGACTTGCAAAAATTCATGGACAAAACCGAAGAGATGGTTCGGGCTTGTTCACCAGAGACACCAATCGACGAGAACCCTGGTGTGGTACTGGGTGTGATGCTCGGCTTGATGGCTAACGCCGGTCGAGACAAGTTGACTCTGATTGCCTCTCCCGGCATTCACGACATCGGCGCCTGGCTCGAACAACTTCTTGCCGAATCAACAGGCAAAGTTGGAAAAGGCATTGTTCCAGTCGACAGAGAACCTATCGGCGCTCCGAATGTTTATGGCAAAGACAGATTCTTCGCTTACCTACGCTTAGACAACGCAGCCGACCCTGACCAAGATCGTCTCGTCGAAGCACTGGAAAAGGCCAACCAGCCTGTGGTTCGTATCAACGTTCCGGACATTTACTGCATCGGCCAAGAATTTTTCCGCTGGGAAATTGCAACGGCTGTCGCCGGTTCGATTATTGGTATTAACGCCTTCAACCAACCTGACGTCGAAGCAAGTAAGATTGCCACCAAGCAAATTACTGAAGCTTACGAAAAGAATGGTTCACTGCCTGAAGAAAAGCCATTCTATGAAGGCGAGGGAGTGAAGCTGTTTTCAGACGATAAGAACGTCAACGAACTGAACGCCGCTTTGGGAGCACACCCGAAATCGTTAGCCGGTTATTTGAAAGCTCACACGTCCAGAGTAAAAGCTGGTGACTACTTCGCCATTCTCGGTTATATAGAGATGAACGAAAAGCACGAACAGCAGCTACAGACTGTTCGCCTTGCAGTGAGAGATTTCAAAAAGGCGGCAACGTGCCTTGGCTTCGGTCCTCGTTTTCAACATTCGACCGGTCAAGCCTACAAAGGTGGACCGAACACAGGTGTCTTCTTGCAAGTAACCTGTGATCACAAAAACGACCTCGACGTTCCAGATCAGAAATACACTTTTGGAGTAGTAGAAGCAGCACAAGCCCGTGGAGACGGTCAGGTGCTTGCAGAGAGGGGTCGCAGAATGTTGCGCGTTCACTTGAGCGACGTAGAACAAGGTCTGGCAACTCTGGAAGCTGCTGCTAAGCAGTCTCAACAGAAATAAGTCCATCACATAAAACAGCACTACAGAGAGAGAAACAATATGCAGTTAGGCATGGTGGGACTCGGTCGCATGGGCAGCAATATGGTGCGGCGACTGATTAGAGCTGGTCATGATTGCGTGGTCTATGACCATCTTCCAGGACCGGGAAAGGAGCTCGAAAAGGAAGGAGCCAATGCGGCTGATTCGCTGGAATCATTCATCAGCAAACTATCGAAGCCAAGGCACGTATGGGTTATGGTGCCGGCTGGGGCTCCTACGGAAGAGGCAATCTCCAATCTGGCTAATTTGATGGATCCAGGCGATGTTATCGTCGATGGAGGCAACTCCTATTACAAAGACGACATCAGAAGAGCGGAAGAGCTCAAACCTAAGCGCATCAACTTCGTTGATTGCGGCACCAGCGGCGGTGTGTGGGGTCTGGACAGGGGCTACTGCCTGATGGTTGGCGGCGACAGAGACGTGGTGCGGGAACTGTATCCTGTTTTGCGAGCGCTGGCACCAGGTGTAGGGTCGATAGATCGTACTCCCGGACGTGAACACATTGACAGTACAGCCGAAGAAGGCTTCTTACACTGCGGACCGGTTGGTTCCGGGCACTTCGTAAAAATGGTGCACAACGGCATAGAATACGGCTTGATGCAAGCCTATGCGGAAGGATTTGAAATATTCAGGAAAGCAAATTCCGAGCACTTGCCTGAAAACCGCCGATACAATCTCGACATCGCCGACATTGCCGAGGTATGGAGAAGGGGCAGCGTAGTGGGTTCCTGGCTTCTGGACCTGACCGCTTCCGCTCTTGCCGGTGACCCAGACCTGGTCAACTACAGCGGCTACGTAGAAGATTCAGGCGAAGGTCGATGGACTGTTCAGGCGGCGATCGAGGAGGCTGTACCGGCTGAAGTCCTATCTGCAGCTCTATACACACGCTTTCGCTCAAGAGAAGTAAGTCCGTTCAGCGACAAACTTCTTTCGGCCATGCGGCACAGCTTCGGCGGCCACATCGAACTGAAGCCGGCTCCAGCGAAGAAATAGTGTCATGGCCGATACCATAATTTTAGCTGGTGATGTTGGTGGCACCAAAGCTAATCTGGCATTTTATTCGCTTAAAAACACAAGGCTCCACTTACTGGTCCAAAAGCAGTATCCAAGCAACGGGTACGCGGATCTGCACGAGCTGATAGCTGAATTCATCCAGGAGACTCAGCTGAATGCAGACCATGTTTGCATTGCCGTGGCAGGGCCTGTTGTAGATGGGAGTTGCCATGCCACCAACCTCCCGTGGGTCATCGACGCCGGGCTTCTAGCAAAGCGACTCAACCTCAAGAACGTTGAGCTGATGAACGACCTCGAAGCCAATGCTCACGGCATTTATGAACTGACAGACGACGATTTTGTCACGATCAACAAAGGTGACATAAAAAAGCACGGCAATGTAGGCGTTATTTCTGCCGGCACCGGGCTTGGAGAAGCTGGAATTATCTGGGAAGACCGCAAAATGCGCCCTTTTGCATCAGAAGGCGGGCACTGCGACTTTGCACCGAATGGTCCGCTCCAGTTTGAACTTCTGCAGTACCTGCAGAAGAAATTCGATCACGTCAGTTGTGAACGAGTTTTATCGGGACAGGGACTGCGAAACATTTACGACTTTCTTCGAGATCAAAATAAGTATCCACAACCAGAATGGCTAGCAGCGTCACTTAATGCAGGGGATGCACCATCAATAATTTCCAAGCATGGTCTCAAAGGCGAAACTGAAATCTGCGTCGAAGCGCTGAACATCTTCACTGATATTTATGGTGCTGAAGCAGGAAATCTGGCGCTGAAACTTATGGCCACGGGCGGAATATACATAGGCGGTGGCATCGCACCAAAAATGATTGCGAAGTTGAAAGAGCCCAGATTCCTCAAAGCATTTCTGGAGAAGGGTCGGTTGCGCAATGTGCTTGAAACGATACAAATCAAAGTTATCATGAATGACAAAACAGCACTGCTGGGCGCAGCCAGATGTGCTCTGATGCATGCCGGGATTTTCCATCATATCGGTGCGGTCTAGCTTTCAACATAGTCTTTTTGAAGAGGAATTTTTCACTATGCCAGTCGATACCCAATACCTTCTGAACAGGCTTGAACAACTGGGATTCAAAACAAATACCGTCGAACATCCGCCACTGCGAACCGTAGAAGAATCCAAACAGCTGCGTGGGGAGTTGCCCGGTGCTCACGTGAAGAACCTGTTTCTAAAGGATAAATTCAAACGTTTCTGGCTGGTTGTTGCCCAGGAAGATACAAGCATCAACTTAAAACAACTGGCCTCAATACTTGGTGCCGGTAAATTCTCCTTTGCTTCAGCGGATGAACTGTACGAGTACCTGGGAATAACTCCTGGTGCGGTTTCACCCCTGGCTCTAATCAATGACTCCGAGAAGAAGGTTGCAGTAGTACTCGATCAGCGCATGATGAGCACTTCGCCTTTGAACTTCCATCCCTTACGCAATGACATGACGATTGCCATCTCTACGCCGGACTTTTTAGCGTTCCTGAAAGACGTTGAACACACACCTCAAGTCATCAATATAGCGCAGCAAGCGGAAGCAGATAATGAAGCAACTGCTGTTTGAGGGAACAGCTAGTGACGCCGCACGGAAAGCGGCTGGCTGATTAGAGCTATGCCGGCACTATTGGCGTAAGTGCGGCACGTTTGGATAATTTTCGACGACTTTGTGAAAGATGTAGCCATATTGAATTGACTCGGAAATCATCTCTTGAGGCAGAAATAAAGCGTCCAGTCTTGCGTTGGCATATTCCGCAGGAAGTTGCAGAGGTAGTTCCGCCGATGGCAAGAACTGCTGTTTCTCGACGAGAAATGAACCGATGTAATTACCGTCGAAAACAAAACTGACCGAAATCGTGCCGCTGCCATCAGTAGACAATGTCAGACAAGCAGTTTGACCACGCTTGGAGAATTCATCCAATAACCCGAGCGCTACAGTCGGCGTATTCGAGACAGGAAGACCCTCGATCGGACAACCAAGGAACAAAGAAGACATAGACAAGATTATCTCTTCAGGCAAGGAATAGAGCTGCACGTCTGTGCCGCTCGACTGAAGATCTCCAATCATCAGATACATTGCAGTTTCGGTCGTGTATGGTTGCGGCTTTGGACTTTTAGTACCATATATGCAACCAACAACTCGTCCTTCGAAGAGCAAGGCTGCAGAACGTGAGAGCTTTTCTTCGTTTTGCGCCTTCAAGCAACCGGTAAACTTAGTATTCTCAATGTGCTCCATCAACTCAGCGAGCGTATGCTCGTTGCTCGTCATGGTGCGAATATTTCCATCAAGAGAGGGCATTACGACGTCGATAGCGCGTCGTAATTTCATGTTGGTAGGGTAAGAGTCAGCCCAGACAGAAAATGCATTAATGGAGTCGCTACTGGTGCTCAATTGAACGCGTTCAGTGGTGCCTATCATGTAAGCAAAAGTGAGCAGAGCTCTGTCACCGTGCATACAAACGAAAGTAGCAGGCACCTGACGACCAATATCCAGAGGGTCTTGACTAGGCAGAAAACCCTTAATGCCGGCCGGTGCAACTGTTACCAGATAGCCACCGGTTTCCGGTGCCTCAACACGGCACAGGACGCTCTGTCCAGGACGATAGCCTTTTGTTTCGCCAGCAGTCATGATGCCAGGATTTTAGCATCTTATCCGAGCGTCAACTAGTCGGCTTTTGGTTTGGATGCCTGGGACTCGGAAGCGTCGTTACCTGACTGAGCCGCATTAACTTTAAGAGGCTCAGAAGCATTCTCAGCAGAGGCAATTACCTTACTCTGGTTGACACCGTCTACCGCAGTTTTTCCTGACTTTGTAGGACCCTCTATGTCAATTGCATTGACCACGCTCTTTCCGGCATAGCAGACCACTCTACCCAGCCCGGTGATACCTAGTTTGCGCGCCGCTGCTTTTGAGAGGTCCACTACTCTGTTGTGAGCGTAGGGACCACGATCGTTGACGATCACCTCGCAACAAGAGCCTGTATCCGGATTCTTCACTAGAATTTTGGTGCCAAATGGCAATGATCGGTGCGCACAAGTCAACTTCGAATTATCGAAAATCTCTCCGGATGCGGTTTTACGCCCGTTGAATTTGTCGGCATAGAACGAAGCCACACCATGAAAAACCTTCCCAATTTTTGACTCTATTTTGCGAATCGGCGAAGATAGTGCCGGTGTCGTGAAAATGAGCAACACAAAGACAACAGCGCAAAAATAGCGCACGATGTTAATCATGATCAAAGTCTCTTAAAGTCTATCGCTGTGCAGAAAGCAGCTGTTTAGCTTTCGTGCTGGTCTCGACGAAGCTCTTCACTTTTAAGTTCCCGCGCTGCGCCATACGCCGACAATGGCTCTAACCAGCGAGGATTGCTCTGGATCGCTTACGCAGGTCTTCGGCTTCGAAAGTACGCCCCTGAGCGCTGTACAACTCCGCCAGGTCCTTCAGCGCATTACCGACCGCTTTGTGATCTGGTCCATAGTTCTTTTCGTATATTTGCACAGCGAGATTTGTTAGAGCAGCAGCTTTATCGTACTTCTTGCGCTCCTCGTAGAATTTGGCCATCGACAACAAGGTCGTTGCCACTTCGGGATGTTCGGTGCCCAGCACCGTCGAAAAAAGTTCCAGAGCGCGGCGATACAACATCGCGGCCTCACCATCTCTGCTCATTTTGTAGTACAAGACCGCAAGATTATGCAAGTTGGTGGCAATCTCAGAGTGATCAGGCTCCGGATTTTTTTCGTATATCTCAAGAGAGCGCTTGTACAGAGGCTCCGCCTCGGCGTACTTACCCTGATACGAATAGTTGTTGGCCAGGCTGCGAAGTGTTTCAGCCACTTCGGCGTGGTCCATTCCCAGCAACTCTTCTTTCACCGACAGTGTCTTCAGGTAGTAGGCATCAGCATCCGCAAATCGTCCCTGTTTTCGATAAATTCGAGCCAGAGTCTTCAATCCGTTCGCTACTTCCTTGCTGACCAGACCTGCATTTGCTTCTTTAACAGCCAGGGCGCGCAGCATCAGAGGTTCGCATTCGTTGAAATTGCCAACCGAAGCGTAGAAATTAGCAAGCTCTTGTAAACTATCAGCTACATCAAGATGTTCAGCACCAAGCATGCTCTCTTTAATCTGCAGCGCCTGACGATAAAGCTGTTCGCACTCGTGCAATTTGCCCTGAAAACCCTGATTCTTGGCCAGCGCTGTCAAGCATTCAGCCACTTCTATGCTCTGGTCGCCAAGATTACGTGCTCTAAGCTCAAGTGCCTCGGTTATGCGCGGCTCGGCCTGCTGATATTGACCGACTGAATTGTAGAGGGTTGCCAAATCTAAGCAGCTAGTGGCGATCTGCAAATCGCGGTAATTTTGCCTGGCGAACTCCAGAGCCTCAAACCAGGCTTTCTCGCAGTCTTCGTATCGTTGCTCGACGAAGGCCAACTGACCTGCCTGCCGCAGTTCTTCCCAGTCCAATTTGACATCCTGCATCTTGTATCCGCCCAGCAAGCCCGGAATTATTATCCTCCCACATACTGTAAAACAAAACTGCTTGACTTTGGCAACCCATTAAGCGGAGTAACGCTTATCCTCTGTGACGGGGAAGGAGTTCAGATGGAAGCTCGCGGTTCGACGCGGTGTTATGTTAGATGGGCAGTGACGATTCGCCAAAGAAAATGACAAGACTCTATGAAATACCATTGCTTTACGACCTTGCCTTCAGGCGCATGGCTATTACTAACAACGTGGACGGGCTTCTGGCTTGTCACGAGCGCTTCGGCAGCGAGCACGAACTGAAAAATGTCCTTGAGTTGGCGGCGGGACCAAGCCGCCATGCCCTGGAATTCGCGAGCAGAGGCTACCTCGCAACTGCAATCGACAACTCGCCGTCGATGTGTTTCTATGCCACGAAACTTGCCGGCGACCTATCTGTCCCCTTGAATGTTAACAACGAGGACATGCTCGATTTCAATATCTCAGAGAATTTTGATCTGGCTTTTATCCTGCTTAATTCAATCGGGCACGTACACACGGCAACAGATCTCACCAGACACCTGGCTGCAGTCTCAAGACATCTGAGTCGAGACGGGTTATACGTGGTCGAGGCTCATTACCCTCACTGGAGTGGTCGCGAGTCAATCAAACAGTCGTCTTGGCCAGTCGAGTTAGAGGGCATTCAACTACACGTCGACTTCGGTGCCACTGACGATGAATTCGATGTCGACACCAGGGTTCGCAGTCTCAAATTGCACATTTACGGTTCGGTGATGGGCAACTCAGTAGACCTAGCCGACCATCTGATGATTCGCTCATGGTCGGCAGATTGCTTCGAAGAAACAGTTGCAGAGAGCGGGTTCTTTGAGATTGCAGCTAAACTCAGTTCACTCGACCCAGATCAGCCATTCAATCCAGCTGAGGCCGGGCGGCTCGTCTATGTTCTGAAGAAAAAAGACGGTTTGCTCAGTCAGAACGCGTCAAAGCAACAATAATTTCTTCGTGCAGTGGATGATCGCCAAGAAGTACTCTTCGCTCGCCATGTTCATAGTCGGCAAATTCGAATCCTGGTGCAACGGTGCATCCCATCAAAGCAAAATTACCGCCGGGAGCCAACCTCGAGCCCTGCCAGACCCGTTTGGGGACGACATACTGCAGTTGGTGACCAGAGGCGATGTCTTTACCGAGGGTGACTTCGGTCAATCTGCCGGACTGATCAATCAAAGACAGCACAACTGGGTCGCCAAGATAGAAGTGATAAATTTCGTCAGACTTTAGTCGATGGAAAGCTGAGAAAGTAGAAGAGTCCAACATGTAGAAGATAGAGGTCATCGTTGCTCTTTCATCTTCGTATCGCAGCGGCAAAGAAGATTTCGCCAACATCTCAGGAGCGCGAAAAATCTCCTTGAAGAAGCCCCCTTCTCCAGGTAATGGTTTTAGGTCAAGCATTGCCTTTAGTTCGTCAGCTGTCATACTGAACCTCGAGTTGTTTGTCTGCAAATACCGCAGATAAAGAATACACTTCCATTCTCAAGTTTCAGGAGCAAAAAATTGGCAAAACGAGCCCTCGTAACCGGAGCATCCGAAGGAATTGGTTTTGAACTCTGCAAACTGCTGGCTAAAGATGGCTATTCCATCGTACTTACGGCTCGCAATCAACAGCAACTTGAGAAACGAGTTGAGCAATTAAAAGAGCATAAAATCGAAACTCACATCATTGTCCAGGATCTTTCTTTGCCCGATGCGTGCGAAAAAATAGTGGAAGAACTGACTGCAAAAAACCTGCAAATAGACATTTTGATAAACAATGCGGGATTCGCCAATTACGGCTATTTCTCAAGCAACTCTTTAGAGAAGGAAGTGGCACTGCTGCAAGTCAATATCGTCGCTTTGACTAAGCTGACTAAACTGCTATTGCCATCAATGCTGAAAAACAAAGACGGAAAAATAATGAACCTGGCCTCTATGGCAGCATTTGTGGCGGGACCACAAATGGCTGTCTATTATGCGAGCAAAGCTTATGTTCTTTCATTCTCAGAAGCTCTCGCTTGTGAGCTGGAAGGAACGGGAGTTACGGTGACCGCAGTATGCCCCGGAGCTACCGCAACTGAGTTTCAAGAACGAGCCGGACTGGGTCGCTCCAAGCTCTTCTCCAAATTCAAACCAATGGATGCCACTACTGTGTCTGAGATCGGTTATCGAGGCATGATGAACGGTGACGTTATAGTGATCACGGGAACCTCCAATAAGTTTATGGGATTGGCAACACGATTGCTCCCGAGGAGCGTGTGCACGCATATGGTGAAGCGCATTCAGGCGGCCCGCTAAACAGCAAAATCAAAAGACAACAACGCTGGATACTCGGGCTAATGGGCACAATTACAGTGCACAACCGAGGCGGTGAAATGTCGAACCCCAAAGAAAGGCCGCAGTCCGAAGAGGGTGGAGACTCTACTTCTGCCGACAACATGGTTGCTTCGTCGCGCATCGCCAACCGCGAACTTCAACCCGCAGAAAAAGCCACTGCCAGGTCAGACGTCTTGAACATCGACATGGCAAGCGCAGCAGAGCCGCCAATTACCTGGGAACATGTAGTAGAGAATGGCAGCGCTGGAATCAGTGACTCAAATTCGCGAAAGATTTTGACAGTCGAAAAATTGACTGATCTCTTGCACCAACATGGAATTGCAAGTCTGCGATGGTGCACTTCCATAAGGCGAAGAAGGGAAAAACATAAAGCGCAAAACGAAGACTATCGCGAGCGGAATGAAGATAAAGATTCAGATGCATACGATCGAGAACACAACGTCGGACTGAACTATATTCTCCGCTTAACAGCATCTTCCGGGTCAGCCAACTCCGAAACGAATTGCGAGATAGAACGAATTCGAAAAATTATTTCAGCAGAGAGAATCGTCGGCACGCCGGCGAAGCGCTATGTTCTGGGCAGTGAAATCGCCCTGGCGCTGATCATTGCCGCAGCCGGTGCAACAAGAATCAGAGGCGGAACGGGAAAGAGTGGACCGCGGACCCAACTGATTCCAGGAGACCGAAACTCTCAGGACCTCAACTCAGGTAATGAAAACTCGCAAGACAGAGACGCGCAAGATAGAAACGCAGGAGACTTACCCGCAGGTGATGCAACAGCAGGCGAACAATATTTCCTCTCAGGGAGATCAGGAGATATAAATACCGAACGAAATAATTCGACTGCGCATCCTCGGGGAAAAAAACAATCCGCCAGGCCAAAGACAATAATCGCATCCACTGACACTTTGATCAGCATTGCCGAAGCATTCTTCTATGACCCGAACGTTGCCTGGCTGATTGCAGATCTGAACCAGAAAATTACTAAAGAGAGTTTTATGGATGGCAAGCGCATCGTAGAAGTTAAGTCGCGCCAGCAGATAGAACTTCCGTTGCGTGAAGAGATCGAAAGATTTTATAGAACCAGATCAGACAACGAGCGCGGCGAAAACGTAATTACGATTGTGGATGAAACTGTGATTGATTCAGAATTGCTCAACAGTTCGCTGATGAAACTATTGAATCCAGAGGAAGAATAATTTGAAGTGCGATATCATTTGGTGATTCAGTCACAAATATTCTAATCGTACTAATAAGGCACCATGTCAAAATCAAACCATGTGAACCTTGCTTCAATGGCTCACGACAACATGCTCGAAGCAGGTTTTCAGCCAGATCTTACCCCTGAAATAAAAGAGCAGCTGAAGAACCTGAAGTCCACGCCACCAAAAGGAAACGAGAAAACGAGGGATCTCAGAGAGCTGCTCTGGTCTTCCATCGACAATAGAGAATCACAAGATCTAGATCAAATTGAATGGTCAGAATCATTACCCGATGGCAATATGCGCCTTTTAATCGGAATTGCTGATGTGGATGCATATGTACCTAAAGACTCACCGATCGACCTATATGCAAGAGTCAATACCACGTCCGTCTATATGGGCATCATGACTTATCCAATGCTGCCTGAAAAGCTATCCTTCGACATCAGTTCGTTACTTCCTCATGTCGACCGACTGGCAATCGTTACTGAATTGATTGTAGATAAAAACGGTGCGGTCATCTTTACTGATTTTTATCGTGCGCTGGTCAGAAACCACGCTAAACTCGCGTATGCCGACATCGGACCCTGGCTCGACAGCAAAGATGATTTGCCTGACAGACTAGACCAACCAGGACTGGCAGATCAACTCCACATGCAAGATCTGGCAGCAGATCGCTTAAAAGAAGTGCGCATCAGAAATGGTGCGCTCAATCTTGCCACAGTCGAAGCAACACCAGTCGCACAAAATGGAAAAGTCGTAGACATTACGACAACAGAGCACAATGCCGGACGCGATCTGATAGAGAACCTCATGGTCGCAGCCAACACAGCCATGGCTCAAGAATTGGACAAGAAAGGAACTTTTTCGATTCGCAGAATTGTCCGAGAGCCCAAACGCTGGCCGAAAATTGTCGAAACAGCCCGAGCACTAGGCTACACATTGCCAGAAACTCCTGACTCCAAAGCACTCTCAGAATTTCTGGACCAGAGAAAGTCCGTCGACCCCGATCACTTTCCTGACTTGTCACTGACTATCGTGAAACTGCTGGGACCAGGAGAATACGTCGTAGTCAAGTCAGGCGAAGCACACGAAGGACACTTCGGTCTGGCGGTGCAAGACTACACGCATTCAACGGCACCAAATCGCCGCTACCCAGACATCGTCACCCAGCGTCTTTTGAAGAGTGTGATTGATAAGAAGCCTGAGATTTATAGCCAGAGTGAACTGGAAGATATCGCCGCCCACTGCACGCAAATGGCGAGCGCGGCCAACAGAGTCGAACGTTTCATGCGTAAAGCCGCCGCTGCAGTACTGTTGAGCGACAAAATTGGACAAACCTTCAAAGGCATCGTCACCGGTGTCAAAGAAGATGCAACCTATGTTCGAATATCGAAACCCTCAGCAGAAGGTCGAATCATCAAAGGACAACGCGGCGTTGACGTGGGCGACAAAGTTAAAGTGCGTCTGCTGTCTACAGATCCGCTCAAGGGATTTATAGATTTTCAGAAGATTTGATTGAGGAGCCACTACTGACCAGAGGTAAATTTCTTCAAGTATTCTCTCGCCAGGTCGCTTTTCATCAGCTTTTCCTTGAGCTCATTATTATCTAAACCGGCTGGAATTTTGTCGCCGTACTTCTGCCGCAACTCATTTATGATTGCATCAGTATTGCGATGGCCGGGGGCACCAGCAGCCGAAGCTCCACCACCGCCGCTATAAGAAGTGCGGGCGCCACCGCCTGCAGGTCTTTGCGTCTTCAAAATCTGACTGCGCTTCAACTGGTCTGTTAAACCATCAGCAATAGAATCAATTCTCGCTTCTAACTGAGGACTGGCGTTGCCCTGCTTGATTTGATCTTCAATCTTATTCAACTCGTTCAAATAAGTCGTGATACCAAAATTCTGTTTCTTTGCCACCTTAATGCTTGAGAGCAGCAGCTGTCTTTTAGCCTCGAAAGCCCCTGGGGCAACTTTGTCAGAGTAGAGAAGCGCCATCGGGTCAGAAGGAGCCTTAGCAGCATCGGCCGCATTTGTTGCGCCGGGGGCTGCAGGTGCGGCAGCGGATGGCGAAGATGAAGGGATAGCGGGCTTCTCTTGAGGAGGTTCTGCTCGACCGGCCGCTGTTTCATCTGTGACGATTTTGGAGGGCTGAGATTCGCTCTCACTGACAGGCTTGGCAGCAGGCACTGGGTCAGTGACAATAGTCGATTTCTTTCCATCGCTTGCAGGTGCGGCTTCATCGGCATGGGCAGCAGCGCTGCTTCCAAGCAAACACAACGCAAACAGCGCTAGTGTTGAACTCTTCCGACTCATCATAACTCCCTCCTCAGGTTTACCAGCCAGCGCAATTGGAATAATCACTCTATGCAATATGTAGCAAGAATTCAAAAATTTTGTCGCGTTATGGTCTGCGCCGTAATTGCCGCTTCTATTAGTCCACGCGAGGGCGCCGCTCAAACCGCAAGAGCTCAACGGGATTATGATTTTAAGCAAGTCGTCACTTCCGATGGAACTCCACGCAGTTACTTCGTGCACGTGCCTGCCTCTTACGACAGAAAGAAGCCTATGCCTCTGGTCATGGTCTTTCACGGACTGCACATGAACGGCAGAATCATGTCGCCGCTGACCAGATTTGATGTTCTGGCAGATCGAAAAAATTTCATTGTCGCCTACCCCGATGGTTTGGGCGGCAAATGGCAGACGGCTTATGGCGGCAGTCCCGATGATGTGCGATTTGTCGCTGATATGATCGGCCAAATCTCAAGGACGGTGTCAGTCGATTCAAGGCGCATCTACGCTGTGGGGATGTCGAACGGCGGATATTTCACTGAGCGTCTGGCCTGCGAAATGCCCGATAAACTTGCTGCCATTGCCATTGTCGCCGCTTCAATGATGGACTCGACAGCAACACATTGCGGTGCCAATCGACGAGTGCCCGCCATGTTCTTCATCGGCTCGCAAGACCCTCTCGTACCATCGGAAGACAGTGGACACAACGACACCCTGGGCAAGCTCGGAGACGCTGTCGGTCTGAGCGGGCTTGGCAATCTGAGCGTACCTATGGCTAAAATGGGCGGACTGATGACGGAGCGCGAAGCGGTTGACTTCTGGTGCCGTCACAATCAAACTTCAGCTAGCCCATATACGACAAATGAACCAGACAAAGATCCTCACGACGGAACCCGTGTGAAACGAGAGACTTTTGGCGCTTACAACAGCGAGGTGGTGCTTTACTCGATTCAAGGAGGTGGGCATACCTGGCCTGGAGCCTTCTACAGCGGTCCGTCCGACCTCCTGGGCAAAACCTGCAATGACATCGATGCAACCGAACTGATTTCAGATTTTTTCTTGCGACACAACAACTGACGCATAGTCAGATGACCTCAAGGGAGCCTTTACAGCGTGTTAAAATTCACATCTTGCCCTTGAGGAACTTGCTATGCACGACGTCGCAGATAAGGTAGGTGATGCCGCGCTCGTTGGCGCGATTGCAGCAGCTATCGCCGCGCTCGCTCTTGCATGCCGCACCAGGGGATCCAAGCTGGACAAACGACCTGTCGGCTTTCCGGCTGATGCCAATGCCACGCTAGCAAAATACGAAAACGCTTACCTTCAGCTCGTCAGCAAATCGGCCGAGGAGCCGAGAACAGGTCAAGGCGAGCCTTCGACGGCGCTCGAGTACGCCCTTGTAGCATTCGAACAGGCAAAGGGACCGTCTCGTGGCGAAAGCAGCAGAGGATCTGCTCCGCCATCACAACCGCCCAAAGCGATGAAACCTGGAAAGGGCAAAAGATAATTGCATAGTGAATCCCCACTGAAGTTTGCCAACACCTGGGGAACCATTCCCCTCGGTAGAAGCCGACTGCAAATCAGACTGGTCGTTTTCTGGTGCGCCGCCTTCACGTGGATTATCTGGACAGTGGCGAAAACAGGGCCGCAGGGACTGATTTCACTGGCTTACAATTCAATATTCGTCATCGTGTTGATGATAATCTCGCGCGCCACGACCACTGTTCCACTTGCCACCACGGGTACTATCGCGCTTTGCGGTGGCGTGATGATGGGAATAGCCGGGTCTGCCGGAGTGCAACTGGCCAATGCGATCGGACCAGGCAATCCGATCACCCCTTTGCTGCAAGCTATTATGGAAGAGTTGCTCAAAATACTTCCTGTTCTCGTCCTACTTTTTCGAGGGCGAAATTTCAGTTCTCTGACCCTGGGAGCAACTGACATTTTTCTGCTGGGAGTCGCATCCGGAGCAGGCTTTGCTTACTCCGAAGACGCATTTGTTCATGCCGCCGCCTGGCAAACCCAGATTGTCTGGCTTCCGGCCACTGAGGTGATTAACGGCCGCATGGTCGCCGGGCATGCGATCTGGACCGGTCTGGCTGCTGGATCGCTTGGTCTTGCCCTGATGCAAAAACAGCATCGCAGCGCACTGCTAATGGTGGCACCACTAGGGCTTGTCTGGGCTCTCATCGACCACATAACTTACAATTTCGCCTTCAACAGAAACGATCTGACCGCCAATATGCTCAACTGGGTGAGCGGCTACGGCTATATCACGATCGCTCTTTTCGTTGCCTGCTACGCAGGAGTTTTGCTCTTCGACCGTTTCGTGCTCTTCAAAACGCTACCGAAGGTTCCTGAGTTTCGAATTCCTTCTTCAAAGGAAGCCGCAGAAACACTGGAAAATTTCTGGGAGTTCGTCCTGGACCGCCGCAGGCTTGCTTACGCATATTATCGATATGTTCGCCGAACCGGCGAGGACAAGCGCAAGCCGGCTCTGGTTGTGGCAATTCTGATGCAGCATCTGACAAATTGTCATAAAGCAAAGGCACCGGTTGATGTAGCGCCCTCAAGGAGATCACCAGCTCCGGCACCGCCGCAAGGTACTATCACAGTGGACGTGGAAGAGCCATCGCTGGCTGAAACCCGCAGCCTGGGCGATGCGAACTCAACTCTGGTAGAGCCGAGACTTCTGATGTCCTCGTCCGTGCCTAAAAAACCTGAGAGTAATAGCCTTCTTGATTTGCCGGAGCGATACGAGGCAATTTCTATAATCAGCCAGGGTGGCATGGGCGTCATTTATAAAGCCAGGCACGTCATGACGGGAGCAAAGCTGGCCGTCAAAACCCTGCACTTGCATTTAGCCCATCAATCCAAACATATTCTACGATTCGAGCAGGAAGCGAAGGCTGCAAGTGCCCTGAAACATCCCCATCTCGTCGTTGTACATGACTTTGGTTTGACAGCAAGCGGCGTACCATTTCTGGTGATGGATTTGATCGAGGGGACTAACCTGCAAGAGCAGATCCTCAATTACGGACCCCTTTCTCTGCCGCGATTCTGCGAAATCTTCATTCAAGCAAGTGATGCCCTGGCTCATGCTCACAAACGCGGCGTCATCCATCGAGATATAAAACCGGGGAACATGATTCTCGCTGCCTCGGACGACGGCAAAGATTTCATTCGTATCGTTGACTTCGGAATAGCCAAAGTTATTGCCAGTGATGCGCTCACTACTCAAGACCTGACACAAACCGGTGATCTGGTGGGCAGTCCGCTCTACATGAGCCCGGAGCAATGCATGGGCACGAACCTGGATGCACGTTCCGATATATATTCACTTGGTTGTGTAATGTACGAAGCGATAACCGGTAAGTGTCCGTTTCTTGGTCCGAATTCGGTGCAGACGATTTTCAAGCATATTCATGAAATGCCGCCCAGACCTTCGTCGCAGCGCAGCGACATTGTAATTCCCCCCTCCGTTGAAAAAATTCTGTTTCTAACACTGCAAAAAGATCCTGCTGCTAGATACGCATCGATGGATGACCTTCGTGCCGATCTCGAAATAGTCCAGAAACAGATTTTGCAATCTACTACTGAAACTTTTATTCAACCTATATAAATCCAACCAGCTTCCATTCCGCAAGACGGTCATGAGTAGTAGCTTCTAAACTCAGTTCGATTTGTATAGTTTAGTTACCAAAATCATTTTTTGCCTCTAGATCTGGTTCCAACGATTTTGCCTGGGCATAAAAAGAAAATGCAGCGCTTTCGGTTCTACCTCTAAACGCGGTTGGAATTAACCATTTCGAAAGCAGACGTGCGCCAGGCGCACGCAGATGCTGCTCTGAAGACTGAACGGACGAGAAACTAGCGTCCGTATCAGCCTCTATTGTTTTGCGCGAAATTCGAGGGTAACCACTTTGATCATGAATCGAACAGCAAAAAAGCAAACTCGGGGCACCAGACACACGAGTAAGGTTAGCCACGAGTTGCATGAAGAAGAACAATTCGACGACCTCATTGATTTCGAGGACGACGACAATTCTGCAGCACCCGCCGCGGGCGAAGAATACATTGCAGTCGAGGCGGAAGAACCCGCGTCGGTTGAAGAAGATTCACTCAAGATATATCTGCGCGAAATCGGGCGCCATAGACTTTTGAACGGGTCGGAAGAAATCGAACTGGGTCGTGCCGTCAGAGACGGAGACCCGGAAGCTCGAAGACGGTTGATTCAAGCCAATTTACGTTTGGTGGTGAGCATTGCAAAACGCTACAATAACCGTGGACTGAGCTTTCAAGACCTGATTCAGGAAGGCGGATTGGGACTGATTCGCGCCGTTGAAAAATTCGATCCGGAACGCGGATATAAGTTCTCGACCTACGCGACATGGTGGATTCGCCAGGCTATCACACGCGCGCTGGCCGATAAGTCACGCGGCATTCGCGTGCCGGTGCACGTTGGAGAAAGCATGAGCAAGTTGCGTAAGCTGGTTCGCGCCATGGTCGATGAGATGGGACGCAAGCCGACAATGGACGAGATTGTTGCTCGCTCCGGTCTCAGTCGAGAAAAGGTCATGCTAACAGTGGGAGCTTTCCGCGAACTTGTTTCGCTTGACGCCAAGCTGAGAGACGAGTCTGATACACTCCTCGCCGATATGATTGAAGACAAATCATTGCCTCACCCCGAGACAGTCGCTGAGGAAGGGCTGTTAAGCCAACATGTGAACACGCTGCTATCGAGACTCAGCTCACGAGAGCAAGACATCATCAGACTGCGCTACGGATTAGAGCGAGAATCTCCAAAGAGTCTGGAGGAGTTGTCCCAGCTATTGGGAGTATCGCGCGAAAGAGTCAGACAGATCGAGTGTCGGGCCTTGAAGAAATTGCGCAAGGATGACCAGGCTAGAAATTTGATGGACAATCTGAACTGATTAAGAGCAGAAATGTCTGATTAAAGAGTCCAGAGTCTCAGAAACGCCTGATTAAAGAGACAAAGATCCCACCAGATGAAAGCGCCGAAGTTCACCGAGCTTCGGCTTTTCTTTTTAATGTTCGCTGAAAAGTCCAACAGCTTTGGAGAAAACTATCCTGGATACACAAAAGACCGAAATCACTCTTAAGCTGAAAGCAAATCACCCGAAAGTGTAGTGACCGTCGCAAAAATTTCGGGCAGACTATAAGAAGTAAGTGGATTCCGCATCCCGAAAACTCCAAAAACGGTTGCTGTTTGCAGCGTCCGGTGGATTCTCACCCAAATTGCCTGGATTAACTCATAATTCATGGGCAGAATCGACAAAAAGTAAATTGTCGAAACCGGCGACAAAAACTAGAATAGAGAGACGAATGGAGATCGATCAGATGACAACTGCAGAGTCACCGTCACCACCAAGCAACCTGGAGCCGGTTTCGAGTCAGACAGTGCCGGAAGAAGAGAGTGTTATCGCCGGTCAAGACGCGTCACTGATGCTTTTGGCTAATGAACTGATCGCAAAAGCCATCGACATTCGTTGTTCGGATATGCATGTTGAACCAGATCAAGAGCACACTATTTTGCGTTACCTGAAAAATCGCGAATTGCTTCTTGAATCCAAGCTGCCCAAGCCTGTGCACCTGGAACTGGTATTTTGCTACAAAGTGATAGCCGGTCTGAATATCAACGAAACCTCCAAACCTCAAGATAAGAAAGCAGTTTTGAAGATTGCCGGGTCAGATTTGAACTTCCGGGTAACAACCATACCTGGCGATTTTGGTGAGACTGTAGCTATATCATTTAAATTCGACTAGCTGCCCGTAACAGAAAAGTTCACCAGCGCGATGTAGACTTGCAGTTACATGCAGAGCGCGGTAACATGTTCGCGTCTTCTCCGGAAAGCGACATGATAGAAGCGATAATATTCGACATCGACGGAACACTGGTTGACTCAGTTGACTATCATGCTCAGGCGTGGCAGAAAGCCTTTGACCATTTCGGCAAAAGTTTTGAGTTTCAGGCGATTCGCGATCAAATTGGTAAAGGCGGTGATCAGTTACTGCCGACATTTTTGACGAAAAGCGAAACGGATCGAATCGGCGAGGCATTAAAACAGCATCGTTCGGAAATATTCAAAGAGCACTATTTGGCCAGAGTAAAACCCTTTAGTGGAGTCCGTGAATTATTTGAACGCATCAGAGAAGATGGAAAACGAATCGGCATTGGTTCGTCAGCTCACAAAGATGAGCTCGAGCACCATCTCAAACTCTGCAAAGTCATAGATCTAGTCGACGCAGCCACCAGTGCTGATGATGCAGACAAGAGCAAACCACATCCGGACATATTCGAAGCAGCACTGAGCAAGCTTGGTGAAACGCCACAACGCACAATTGTTGTTGGCGACTCGCCGTACGATGCTGAAGCAGCAAACAAAATAAGCATGCGCACAATCGGAATGTTATGCGGTGGATTTGACCGCTCAATACTGGAAGAAGCAGGAGTGGTGGAGATTTTCGAAACACCTTCCGACCTGCTGAAAAACTACGAGCGATCGATAATAAACCGCCAGAGTTAGAAACCGTCGTCCTGCTGCTGGTTGTTGTAAGTTGCCGGATATGGTTGCTGAGGCGACTGCTGGTACGCACCTGAATAGTTAGGCTGAGCTTGTCCCTGCGGGTACTGAGACTGCCCGTATTGAGGTGGCGCTGATGATTGAGAGTACTGCTCCTGTCCGTACGGTCTCTGCGCTTGCGGCTGATCGTACCTTTGATAATTCGAGTAGCTGGAAGCAACAACAGGGCGCTGATAAGAATTTGATTTGTAGTCGGCGTTCTGGCGTGAAGGCAGAACAATCATTGGATTATAAGCCAGTTGTTTGGTCAACGGAATCGAGAGCTTCGCAACAACAGTCAGGGCACCGTTAGGGAAGTTGCGCCCGTAGAAAGTGTGTTGAGTCTCGCCCTCAAATACACGCTCACCATGTACTGTTCGAATAACTCCTTCAAACTGATCTGTTGAAGTGCGATAGGACTTGTCATTGTTTTGATAAATGACATTACCACGCATCATAACACCATCTGCGATACCAGCTGGCACCGGGCACCATTGTTGCCACTGCGCTTTCAGATTACCAACAAAGCACTCAACATTCTCAGAACCAAAGAGCCAGGCTCCATTGTAGTTTTTCGCGGCTGCATTGAGATCGATGTAGTGCTTGCCGGTGGAAGCATCGGCTCGCAGATATGTGTTGGTTGGGTGAGCGTATTGAGCTTGCAACTGCTGGCGAGGCAGGTCTGCGTAATTGTCGTCTTTGATTTCGGCATTAAGCAACATTAGACTACCTCGCCCGATCGGGCGCGTATACATGCAAATATTTATGATTTAGATGCTCGCTCTCCTCGCCCTGTTGCAATTCGTTCAACAGTTGCGAATAGGCGAGTGGAAGCTCGTAAAGGTCACGCTTTTCCTTCTTGCTGAGATCTTCGTAGTGAATCAGAGCTTTCTTGAAATATTGTTCGGAATCATCAAGACGATTCTCTTTTCTATACAGTTGCGCGAGTGCGAGATTACACTCAGTCAAGCGAACATTGTTTGGATGCTCAGACGACCTGACGTTATGTAAAGCCTGCAGATAGAGCTTCTCAGCCTCGTCATATTTTGAAGCGGCAAACAGAGCATCACCGGCGGCGAGCAGATGAACAATCGTATCAGGATGCCCTTTGCCTTTTAACTCTTCGTGCATTGCCAGCGCACGTGCTGAACACTGAGAAGCCTTCTCGTAATTCTTCATGTCACCATGACTGAGGCTGCTGTAGTGCAATGCACGAACTTGCCCATACTTATCTCCGAGAGCTGCAAATATGGCATGTGCCTTGTCTAAATAGACTAATGCTTCGCTGGGCTGCTGACACTTCTGTAGCATCACCCCGACGTTGAACAAATCAACCCCGGCCTCGGCGCTGTTGCTGCCAAAAATTGCACTGTCGACGTCTGCAGCTTCCAGATAACACTTCTTGGCTTCTGTGCAATTGCGCTCGTCTGTGTACAAATTAGCCAGATTAGTCAATGATTTGGCCAGAGATTCAGACTTTGGCGAAACCTTACGTTTACGAGCTATACAGTCAAGGTAGATTTTTTCTGCGTCGACCTCGTCCCCACTTTTATAAGTGGCAAGAGCCAGATTAGACATTGCTTGAAGTGTGGCTGGATCATTTTCACCGAGCACTTTCTTGCGCAATTCGACAGCCTGACTGAAGCTCTTTTGAGCATCAGAAAATCGATGCTTCTGATTTTGCGCCACACCCATTTGATTGAAAACGGTAGCACGTGCGGTATCATCGGGAACTTCATTAAGAGCCTGCTCGTAAAGCTTCTTACTTTGAACGTCGTCACCGCTCAAATAGAATTTTTCAGCACTTTCAAGGTCTGCTTGCCATGCCGCACTCGCCTGCGCGAAAAGAGTGGGCGCAGGCAGAAATATACATGCCAGAGCAGCCGTCAATAATAATCTGAATCTATATTGGGGTTTCAATGAAAAACTCGCACAGCTTAGAAGGCTCGATCATATTAGATTCCGACAAATTCAACAACTACATGCAAGCATTCGCTAGCGCGAGCTGCTCATACGGGCGCTTTCTTTGCGGCAAGTGCAGTAGCTCGTTTAAACAAATCCGGAGACCTTAAGCGAGTACAGAGCTGCTCAAAATCTGACTTCGGTCCCAGCCAGCGCAAATGGTCAACATTGTCGAACAGTTGAATATCCGTCTTCAGGGTGGCAAGTGTGCGATAGAGTATGGCTTCATCCCACGAGTCAAATAAGATGCCGGCCAGTTTTTTGCTGTTGCGAATAGTCTTGTCCCACTGATCGGGATTTTGGGGAATATTTTCAAAGTGATTGTATAGAAGCAACACAGAGGCCGCGGCTTTTGCTCCCCAACCGGGAATACCAGGATAACCATCAGCGGTGTCACCAACCAGGGCAAGAAAGTCGGGAATCGAAGCCGGTCTGACGCCAAACTTTTCTATAATCCCCGCTTCGTTGCGGAGGATTTCACGCCGGCGATCAAGCTGGACGACACGGTCACCAACAACACTCTGTGCCAGATCTTTGTCAGGCGTACAGATAACAACCTGCTCAACACGAGAATCTTCAGCCGCGCGTGCTGCTCCCGAAGCTAATGCATCATCCGCTTCAAATTCCACCATGCGCCAGACAGCCACCCCCATGGACTCGAGAGCATCTTCAATAATTGGAAACTGAGAAAATAAATCAGGCGCGATTCCTTCACCAGTTTTATAGTAGGGATATAAATCATTCCGAAATGACTCAATGACGTGGTCTGTAGCCACAGCAAGATGTGTAGTTCCCTTACTCAGCATAGAGAGAACTGAGCTGAGGACGCCTCTCACTGCAGCAATCTCTTGCCCTGTAGCATCGGTAGAGTGAGGCACTGCAAAATAGTGACGAAACAGCTCGTAGGTACCGTCGACCAGGTGTACTTTCATCTATCGGACCTGCCAATCGAGCGAGCGAGCAAGCACGGGCTAAGCTCTACACGAAAGACACCATGTTAACACGTCCCTGAAAGCACTTACATCTGCACGTTCTGGGGGTTTGCTGCGGTATGCCTGGCGCCTGAAATTGTATTGAGTTCAATGTGAACCGGCGTAACTTCCGTAGTGTACTTTTCACGGTCTACACGCGTGCCAAATAATCCGTAAGCCATGAACACAAGCGCCGCAAAAACCATTCCTAATACGAGGGACTGCAAGGTGCGACTGGATTTTCTGTACGACCTCTCTAAACTCTCAAGGTCTGATCTAGCCTGCCTGAGAGCTGCTGTGTCGGGACCTAGTTCTGTTTTACTGCTGTGCGTCTTACCTGGTCGATCTACTAATTTCGTTTCCATCATTCGCTCACTTTCTATAGAGAAGTTGACGTCTGAGAGGCGCAACTGTTCCCTTGTTGCGGGGTTTCGGCACCCGTCAGTAATGGAGCATGTTGTCAAGAATCAGGAACCGAGCGGTAGCAGTACGCGTCATTGCCTTGCAGTAATAACGTTCACGATTCGATCGTTGGAGGATACCCATGAGAACATTCGATTTGATTGAATATCAGAGAGATGCGCGCAGCAGAAAGCAACCCAGAGAACTTTTTGCGCTCTGGGAAGAAGTCTGCCACCACTACGACCGGGGACTTATCGGACAATATGACCTTGATGAGATGAAAGCAGTTATCTGGCCAAACTTGCATGCACTGAGTGTGCTGAAAAGCACCATCGATCATTCTTTCAGAACTGCTGCCTAGCAGCGCCAGACCAGCCAAGCTGGAGGGGCGTACACGCGTGCTATTGCACTCTTTCAAGAGACATTGACCAGCGACGAGTGGTAGCATTGGTCTCATTCTTGAGTGAGACGTTATGACAACTAAACTTACATTTGTCACGTACGACGGGCTACCGGATCTCGATGCTGATGACAGATTGGTTGCCGAGGAATTGAGGAAGCGCGGCTATACCTGTGCTGTCGCTAACTGGCGCAGCGCCGAGCAAAATTGGGCAGAGGCAGGCGTTTGTGTGGTCCGTTCTACCTGGGATTACCATTTGTATTATCAGGAGTTTCTCTCCTGGATAGAGAAAGTATCAGCTCAGACGAAGCTGTTGAACGACGCTGGTGTCATACGCTGGAATAGTAACAAGCGCTATTTGTTCGATCTCGAGCGTGCAGGCATTCCGATTGTGCCGACCGTGCTGTTTGAACAGAACGCTCAGATCGATTTGAGAGCAGTGCTGACGGAACGCGGATGGCAGCGAGCGATTTTGAAACCAGTGATCGGCTTGAGCACATTTGGAGTGCGCAAAATCGAATCGACTTCACCCGACATCCAGGCGCAACTGGATGCGATGCTGAAAAATTCTGACGTTTTATTGCAGCCTTTTGTAGAAACCGTCCATAAAAGAGGAGAACGAGCGCTTGTCTTTATAGGTGACGATTATTCTCACACTATTCGCAAGAGTGCCTTCCAACCTCTGGCACAGGCTGGAGAAGCTGGAGAAACTCTGGAAGAGACTGACCCGAGCGAACTTACTCTGGCTCGAAAGGTGCTCGCAGAAGTCAAAACTCCGGTCGCATTTGCCAGAGTGGACTTGATTCGGGATACAAATGGACAAGATCTGCTAATGGAGTTGGAGCTAGTGGAGCCATCGCTTTATCTCAATATGTTTCCGGCTGCCATACCGCGCTTAGCGGACAGACTTTGCCAGTTGGCAACAGTCGAACAGGGAGCTCGTGTGCAATAATCTTGCTGCACACGCCGGAGAACCTTTGTGTCCGCCACAGTACGACAACTGACAATTGAAGATTATGAAGCATCTGAACACGTAATCAAAACGAGTTTCAGTGACAGATTGCGCATGCCTGATCCTGATCTTTTCCTCGGCGGTGGCAGTCTGAAAGGGCGTTTCCTGATGGACCCTGAGGGCGTTTTCGGTGCGGAGGAAAACGGCGAGATTGTCGGCGTCAATATCGCTACAACCTGGGGAAGCTCCGGTTACTTTGGTCCTCTAGCGGTCGCACCGACGCGCCAGGGACAAGGCATAGCACAGCAGCTCTTGATGCCTGTCATGAGCCTTTTCCATAAGCGCAACGTGACCAACGCTGGACTATTCACTTTTCCAGATAGCGCTCAACACATTTGTTTGTACAAAAAGTTCGGATTCATGCCCCGCTTCCTTACCGCTATCATGTCCAAGCCACTTGAATCGACGCCGTCAAAAGAGGTGAGAGTATGGAGCTATGCTGGTTTTAGAGAAGCCGAGCAAGCCGATTTTCGCCAATCAGCACGAGAACTGACAGACCAGATCTACCCGGGCTTAGACCTGCAGAGGGAAATTTCCATTGTGCACGAACTGGGTCTGGGAGATACTGTCTTCATAGGCTCGGATACGTTAGATGGATTTGCCATTTGTCACTATGGAGAGGGCTCCGAGGCCAAGCGCGGCTCTATGTACATCAAATTCGCGGCTGCACGACCAGGGTCTAACAGCTCCGTCTTGTTCAACAGTTTGCTGATGGCATGCGAATCAACTGCTCGTAAAGCTGGTGTGACAAAAATTGCCGCCGGTGTCAGCACCGCGCGTGATGGCGCCTTCGAATGCATGCTTGGAGCCGGATACAAGATCGATTATCTCGGCGTTTACATGCACAAACCCAATGAACCGGGCTATTGCAGACCGGATGTCTACGCCATTGACGACTGGCGCTGAGCATATTACTTTTGCGGCGGCTCGAAACGATAGCCGACACGATGAACAGTGTGAATGAATGACTTCTCACCGGGGTTGTCTATTTTGCTGCGCAAACGAGTGATGTGTACTCGCACTGTATCCGGTGCAGCATCAGATTCCGAAGACCAGACATGATTAAGTATCGCCTCCTGGCCAAAAACCTCGTTGGGATGACGCATGAAAAACTCGAGCAGAGCGAATTCACGTGGCAAGAAAGAGAGTTCTTTGTCACCCTTCATCACTTTGAATGCCTGCGGGTCGAGGGTGAGGTCACCGGCCGTTAACACAGAATCTGTTCGGTTAGCACCAGAGCGCCGCAACAGGGCCCGCAACCTGGCTGAAAGCTCCCTGGGATGAAACGGCTTCGTCAAATAATCGTCGGCACCGGAATCTAACCCCTGCTCCTTATCAAGATAGTCCGTTTTACCGGTCAACATGAGCAGGGGTATATTGCCACCAGTGCCGCGATAGTGACGCACGATATCGGGACCATCCATACCGGGCAGTTGCCAATCGAGAATGGCAATGTCGTAGTCATACATGCGAAGACGTTCGCAGCCCTCTTTGCCATCGTTCACAACATCAACAATATGATGTTCTCCGACCAGCCATTCTTGCAGCACTTCGACCAGTTCCTTATCGTCTTCGACAACAAGAATTTTTGCCATTTATGACCTCGATGAATCCTGATTTACAGGGTCTGGCTCCAGCTTATGGAGATATTCCCAAATCCTATCTAATCAAGTCAAGCGTTACCAGAAACTGAAACTTCGCCAACTTATGATGCACAACAGTCCAAGTTCTCGATTGTGGGTTCTGATTGCGGATTGTTGAGTCGATTGAATTCACTTTCAAACTACTATTCGTCTATAACAGACAACGAGTATGCAACATTGAACCATATATGGTGCCAGATCGATATCCAGGAGTACCCGAATAATTGTCATGAAGTGATTTGTTGATTTAATAGCTGGTCCAGAACCCCGAAATGACATAGTATGGTTAATGAACACTGTCGAGTACAAGTAGAACCATGGCCAACAAAACACAGTTATTAGCACCGATCGCGATTTGCATCTCATTACTATCCGGTTGTAATTCAACTTCCACATCAACGACAAATACAGCCACAACGACCGCGACATCGGCAACGAGTGCTCCCATCGAGGCACCAAAGGCGACTGGTCCCGAGCGCTGGGGCTACCTGGACAAAGCAGGCAAATGGGCAATCAAACCTCAATTCGATCAAGCCGAAACTTTTTCCGAGCAGAAGGCTGCGGTGAGGTTCGGCGATCAGTGGGGCTTCATCAACAAAACTGGTGACTTGTGCGTCAAGCCGATTTTCAAAAAAGTGCACAAATTTTCTGATGGTATGGCTGCAGCTGTCGACGATTACAAGTGGGGATTTATTGATGAGAAAGGCGATCTTGTCATCAAACCTGACTACAAAGGCGCAAGCGAATTTTCAGAAGGCATGGGTGCGGTCAATTCGGATGAGAAATGGGGATTTGTCGACAAAACCGGCAAAGTCGTAGTCAATCCGCAGTATGAAGCGGTAGGACCATTCTCTGAAGGATATGCGGCTGTTAAGCCACCTGGCGGCAAATGGGGCTATATCGACAAAACAGGAGCGGAAGTTGTTCCTCAGACATATGATGATGCCAAGCCATTTTCGCAAGGATTAGCCGCGGTCTGTACCGAAAACAAATGGGGTTACGTCAATGACAAAGGCAAATTGTTGATTGCGGCGCGATTTGCCAAAGCCTGGCCGTTTAAAGACTCTATTGCCGAAGTTAGAAACGAAGAAGACAAAGTCGGATTCATCGATAAAGATGGAGTTGTTGTCTGGAAAAACGCCTACGAATCTCGCGAACAGTTTCCGGAAAAACGTGGACTGTTGCAAGAAGCCGGAAAGTGGGGGTACCTCAATGAGAAAGGCGCCAACGTCATTCCGTTCAAATTTGACGAAGCCGCAGATTTCAGCGGCGGACGGGCGATGGTGCGTGTAAAGGGCAAATACGGATTCATCGATCCAAAAGGTGCGCTTGTGATACCAGCCAAATATATCCACGCTAAATCGTTTGAAGATGGTCTGGCTGCTGCATCAGTTTCGGCTTCCTCTTTACCGAAAGAAGCCGCGCCGGCCGCACCGAAAACTGACGCTGGCAAGTCGACAACTGACAACTCTAAAGCTGCGCCATCGACAACATCAGCAACTCCAACCGACACAAAAGCTAAGTAAACTAGCCGCCGCCGAATAGAAAATCATTCGGGTTAGTCATGTTTCCCAGTTGATTCTGGAGGATATATTGTCCTTCAGCTTCGTTACCTGGCAGTAGATGCCCTGATTGACCTGAGAAAAACTGCTGAAAAGTCTCACCCGGTGCCATCCAGCCCATGATTTGTCCGTTGTGAGTATTCTGAACTGCGATCCAGTCGGGTCCAATAGCATAAGGCGGTGTAACCGGGGCTTGTTGTCCGCCGCCACTACCACCGGTGCTGCCACCGTTTAGACCAGCCCCGGCGCCGTTTGTCTGGCGATTGCCGTTATTGGCGCCAGCCATACTCCACTCCCCGGGAGGAGCAATGAATTCATCTGCGCCCCAGGCATCCGGAAGATACGAGCCGTGTCCAGTCGTCAAACCTCTATCTCTAATATTGAAAATGCCGTTGTTGATTCGGTGGACGGTACTGAAACCCATATATGGCGGAATATCTGTTGTACCTTCATCGCCGTAGATATGCTCCGCCTCACCGGCTGCCTCGTGCACAAAACTGTCCGTGGTGCATGGTGGCAGACCGTTGCGCATGCCGATTTTAGTGCCCTGAGCCAGACATTGCTGCGAGCTGACGGCAACGAGAGTAAAAACAGCCAGGGCCAATCTGGAATAACGCATTTCAATATCCTTGGAGCAGGGCGTGCTCAAACAATAAACGGTCCAGCGTGACATCGATATGACACGTGTATGACATAGTCGTGACATTGACAGCGAGCCAAATGACATCGTTCCGACACATTTTTGACAGGCGTAAGTCCATAACCGGTCCAGGACGCTACCTGATGCCGATAGTTGAGGGTTGTGAATTTGAAAACTCAGCTGAGCTCGGCAGCGATCAAAACGGGTGATAATGAGCAACAGGAGGAACTGTGCTCGACAAATTTGCCATTGCCGCCGCATTGCGTGAAATTGGAATTTTGCTCGAACTAAAGGGCGAAAATCCATACAAAGCCCGTGCCTATGAGAACGGCGCCGCGACAGTGGAGGGTATACCAGAGGAACTCAGCCAGGTGATCGACGAAAAACGTCTGACCAGATATAAAGGTATCGGAGATGCCCTGGCCGCCAAAATTGCCGAACTTCATAACACCGGTCGCTCGACCCTTTTGGAAGAGCTTCGCAAAGAACTGCCGCCCGGAATAATCGAACTGTCTCAAGTTCCCGGTTTGAGCACCAGGAAAATTCAACTCCTCCATGATGCCCTGGGCATCTCTTCAATTGCTGAACTTAAGATGGCGTGTGAAATCGACGCTGTCAGCAAAATAAAGGGCTTCGGTGAAAAGTCTCAACTGAAAATCCTCGAGGGCATCAAAGAGTACGAGTCGCGAGACGAGAGTATTCTCCTGGTAGACGCTCGCCAACTTTGCCGACAATTGACAGACTATTTGAAATTCGTCGAGGGCATAAGCGCTGTTGAAGTGACTGGTTCAATCAGGCGCTGGAAAGAATCGGTAAGGAATTTCAATGTACTCGTCTGTGCAACAAGACCAGCCAGAGTTTTCGAAGCTCTGGAGAAGTTTCCCCTCGTCACAAAAGTGCTGGAGAAAGACGAAGCAAGAATGATTGTCCGCCTTGCAAACGGGCTTAAGATCAATCTTTTTGTTTCATCGAAAGACAACCTCCCCTATGCACAACTGAGAGAAACTGGCTCTAATAGCCACGTTGAGCAACTCATGGAGATTGCAGGCGCAAAAGGATACAGTCTTGACGCAACAGGACTCAGGCAAGGCAACCGAAAGATTATCTGCGCATCTGAAAAGGACATTTATAACCAACTGGGATTGCCTTACATTCCACCTGAACTGCGCGAAGCTGACGGCGAACTCGAAGAGATAGCCAGCGGCAATGATTTCTCAGACTTGATCTGTCTTGAAGATATTCAAGGAATGACTCACTGCCATTCTACTTATTCGGACGGCCGCAACAGCATCGAAGAAATGGCTCTGGCAGCACAGGAAATGGGGATGAAATACATAACCATTACAGATCATTCGCCCTCGGCGCACTATGCAGGCGGCGTCACGATCGACAAACTGAAGCGACAGTGGGAAGAAATCGATCGGGTTCAGGAGAAGGTCGAGATCAAAATTTTGAAGGGCACCGAATCCGATATCTTAGATTCGGGAGCACTCGATTATCCAGACGAAGTGTTGAACCAGTTCGACATTCTGATTGGCAGCATCCACTCACGCCTGAAAATGGACGAAGATCAGATGACCAGGCGACTGGTTCATTGTATGCGTTTGCCTCAGTTTAAAATTTGGGGACACGCCCTCGGTCGCCTCGTGCTCAGACGCCCGCCACTCTCATGCCGCCTGGAAGAAGTTCTCGATGCTGCGGCCGAATCGAATGTCGCCATAGAAGTAAACGGTGATCCCTATCGCCTGGATATGGAAGCGCGCTGGATCAAGCTAGCGCGCAAACGTGGCATCAAATTCGTTATCTCCACCGATGCACACGGCATAAGGGATCTTCAGAACTTGAAATACGGTGTGCACATGGCTCGGCGTGGGGGACTATCTCGCCAGGAAGTATTGAATGCACTGCCCGTGGATAAGTTCAAGCAGGCTGTACTCCCCAGGCGACAGGGGCACTGATATTGCCTTACGCAGCGGCAATTGTTGTCGTTGGAAAGAAGGTAAAGTTTTTAGGAACATCAAAGTGCGCGGAGCGTCTTTTCACCTAGTTCACCGGGAGGACATCACATGCTCAGCGACGACGCACCTGAAGTGCGTTGCGCCGGACGCTTTCGTAATTGAGCGCGCGCTCTCGATCAATGTCAAAGATCCGCATGTAGTGCCGTTTCGCATCACCCAACTGTAAGAGAATCTAGCCTTTTCACAGCTTCAAAAGCGCTTTTGAAATCGGGTTGACTTCACTCGTACGCCCGAAAATCAAGCGCTGAAGCCGCTAAACCATTGACGGAATCGCAGTTTCCAAGCAGAATGAATACAAGTACTCTGCGGAGTATGAAGGTAAGAGTCAGATGAATGCCACCATAAGCAAACCATTACTAACAAAACGAAGAGCTCACGGGGTCGATGGGAAGCTCGCTGCGGCAGCGGCTATATGCTGCGCATTCCTTTTCAATTTCAATGCACCGGCTCAGGCTGGCGACATGAACATTACTACCATAGGCAACCAGCAAATCAGAACTGCCGATAGAAACCCAGTCTTCTTTGTCACCGATAGAAAAGAGACTATTGAAGGTGACAAGGTACGGTTTGTAGACGGGCGCTCATCAAAACTCAATTATGGTATCAGCTATCCTGACGCTGATTCAGACAACAAGATCAAGACACTTGTTTTTGACAATGCCGACCAGTTTTATGCTGAACTGGCGAAATACGACAAAGGTGAACCGATCTGTTTTCTGCACGGCTATCACCGCAATTTCAAAACATCTGTGCAATTAGGGTTTGAGACAGCAAAGGGACTCAACAGACCCATTGTTCTGTTCTCGTGGCCAACGCGCAACAGCTACGTGAAGTATTTCGTTGACGAGACTAATGCCGAATGGGCCGGTCCTCATTTCGCAGCATTTCTAAACGAACTGGGTAATCATGTTCCCAGTCGCAATATTACTCTCATCGCTCACAGTGTAGGCGCGAAAGTGATCACTTCTGCTTTCCAGACTCTAGCTTTGAATCGCTCTTCAAGCGATCTGCCAAAGTTCGGCAAAGTACTGATGTGTTCACCAGACATCGACCGCGACATTTTTGTAGAGCAAGCACCTCTAGTGAAATTGTTTGGATCTGACGTGCGCATCTACGTTTCAGCCAGGGACAAGCGCATTGCACTTTCCAACTTCTTTCATGGCGGTTACAGAATCGGCTCAGCAACTAAACTTCGGAACATTGAAGGCATTGAAATCGTAAACTTTGAAGCGGAAGATAAGGGTCGTTTTGGTCACTCAATTCCATACGCGCTTCTCTCGAGAGCACTGAAGGGTGAAGTCGCAGCTTCAGCAGAACATACCTCGACTAAGTCTTTTCAGCCACTTGTGCCCTGATGCTTTAGTGCCGACTCCGAAGTTTGGTGAAGACTCTTAAGCTGAAGCATATGCAATGGAAGTTACCTTGATATACTTGCAGCCAGGTATCGCTCAACATTCCTCCTGCGAGATTATTGCTTTGGTAAGGTTTTTTCTATATCCATTCATTGCAGCGCAAGTAGCCCTGGAAATGACGGCAGCTGAAGGTCGTAAGCAGGTGCGAAACGCACTACAACATTTGGTCGTCGATACGCTTTCAGATACAAAGGAAATCAACGAGTTGAAAGCTGAGATTGCAGTTTTACGCTCTGAAATCAAACAACTGCGTTACGAGCGCAATAGCCAGAATGGTAATACGCGCGTCAGCAGTCGTTAGAATCAAATCGACGACAGCATGATCTGAACTGGATTATGAACTGATCCGGATTCAACAATCTGAGCTATATTCGAAGCGCTGAATATACCTTTCAGCGCTTCCTGCTGCTCAGGGCAATGCCGGCTACGAGTGCACCTACCAGACCGCCCCCTAATGCCCGCAAAGTCTTGCTGCGCCATTTCTTCTGGAAATAAGGGTGCTGTTCTCCCGCTTGTTCTACCAGCACTTCTTCCCGAGTTTTCATGCCCGAACGCAACCCACGAATTGCTCGAATCGCCTGATCTTCAGTCAACAAGCCCTTCTTAATCAATCCGTGACAGCGCAAAGCGAACTGGAGAGTCGGTTCATCCGTCAAACCCATCGCGATAAAAACACGTCCGGAAAGTAACGGATCGGAAAGCATTTGTTCATAACTACGTTGCACTTCATGCTGAGTAAAAACCCCAGCTTGTTTAAAAAGTTCGACCAATCTGGGCGGCGTCACTTCCCGAGCTTCGGCAGCGTCAGAAGCTGGTCGGCATTCTCCGGCCGACTGCACACGGGGCGAACCGTCCGCCAACTTTGATTTTGGTGATTCGCCCTCTGAACATTCTGACTCTTCATTTATGGCAGTGTTGTCCAATCTCGCAGCTTTGTCCAAACGAGCGGCGTTGAGAGTCGCTTCGGATGTGTCTAGCATCACGCTCAAGATTTCCGAACCAGAATTAGGCGGCACCAGCTGTTCTGAATAGTTACTTTGCAAGGCGTCTGCCAGTGAATTCCAGGATTCGTCGGCCCTTAACCAGATCAAAAACGATTCTTTCAATTCGGCGATCGCTTCATCGCGCGATTTCTCGTTACTGCGAATTTGCTCATGCGCTCTCAAAATGCTTGGAAAAAAATTCGCCGACAGCGTGCCCTGCAGAACAAGAGCACCGCTCAGTGGTATATCAGCTTCGTTGCTGGTTCGCATTGCCATCTCGAGTTGCTCTTGCGAAATAATATTGGAATCTAAGAGCAGGTCTACAAGTGAGTTTGAAAGCTCCTGTTGATAGCTGGGCGCAACGTTCAATTCTTGCAACGCTTGCTGCAAGGTTCGCTTATCCCTGGCAACCATTCGTAGCGCATCACCGGCAAGATCAACTGATACCAGACCTTCATTGATAACAATCTGGGCTTGCAGAGCCGCTTGCAGCAAATGCTCAGAGACCGTGCCCGCCATAATCAATACACGCCCAACTGGAATTTGCAGACGATGTGACACCTGAATTGCTTCGATGACATCACTTGTATCAAGCAGTCGTGCGCTGACGAGCAGTTCTCCGATCTTTATTACTTTCGCTTCAGTCGTCATTATGTCCCCTCGACTCACTCTGCATTCCTTCGACGGCTGAAGGAACTTTGAAAAATTAGCAGAGTAAACATACAACGAAGAGCGAGGAAACGTCTTAATTTACAGACAATTTGACTGGATCGAAATTTGAATTAAGCTTCTGTGTCTAAGCAGATTTACTTCCTATATTCGCTTTATTGCGACCGTATACAACATCAATATTTTCAGGCGTGACGGCGGGCATGCCAGTGCGTTGCTCTACGACCTTATCGCGCAGTAATTTTTTGCCGGCGAGGAGCATTTGCGTTTTCACCACAGAACTTCCCTCGCTAGAACCTGGAGGCTCGATTTCACTTGAGTCCAGATGCAGTGGCACGATTACTTGAACCTCATAGCCCTGCTTCTCCATGTGATTGAGGACTCGTTCCAACATGTCCACACGAATTTGATTTACTCTCCACTCAAACATTAAGCGACCTCCTCGGACGACCACCTACCCATATATTTGTATGGTATTCGGACAAGTCAAACAAGGCAAGTTATTTCTTCCAAAGATCTCAAAGACTCAGTTCAGACGAAATCGCAAGACCAGACTCATCGTCCAGCGCCTGGAACCCAAATTACCTGAATTACGTCAAACAGCCCGACAGCAAACAAAGTTGACGAAACCCGGGAGGTTATGATGGTCGAAGTTTATACAGAAAATGGTCGTATAGTCGAGAAGAACTGCGCGGTCAACCAGGAATGCAAAAAGACTCGAACCATGCGTCTTGCTGCAGTCAGTCTTGGAACAGCTCTGCTTCTATCACTGATAGGTGCATACAACCTCAATGCCGACGTCAAGGATCTGACTGGCAATAAGGTCGCCTACATCGAAAACAGAGTCTCTGACTTAGACACACAGATGTAACTGTTCAATCGCATAGAGCCAGCCGGGGCGCAGGTAATCTGCGCCTTTCGCGCTATTTATCAACTTCGGAGCTATCGGGTTATCGCAAACTAGCTTCAGGAAAGAATAATCCAACATAGGTTCGCTTCCACCACTCACCAGTTTTAGCAAGCTCGCTCAAGTTGGTGAACTGGTAATCGTAGAGAGAAGCACGCACGAATTTCGGAGGCTTTCCGTTGAATGGTTCAGACAACAGAAGTGCCCTCACATCAGGCGAATTTTGCAACAAGCGAAATACAAAATGAGCGAACCAGGGACTATCACGGCGTGTTCCCAGGGCTGCAAACCACATTTGCCAATCGAGTCTCGGCTGGTACGGTGCTACCCATGGTGGCGCGCGATGAACATCACCCGGTTTGAATATAAATTCGTAGGGCATCCAGTTAGTGCCGTCTTGACTGGCCTCAACAACTATTTCTTTTCGGGACGTAGTCATCACTGCAAACAATCCGTACCCATTAGATATATACCAGGGTGAAAGAACATAAGAAAAGAACTTGATCGGTTCCGGAGCAAAACTCAGGTTGTGACCAATAGTCAACGTAGCGATCAATGTCACCAGAACAGTCGATCTTGCTTTATCCCAGAAGCCGCCACGTCGAGGAGCAGCCCTGGCAATGAGAGAGCGAAATAATCCGCTCAGCGGTGCCAGTTTGATCTTCTCTAGTAATGCATCATCGAGCAAAAGCAGGCAAAGCAAAATTGTAAGCCAATTAAAGAAAGTGTAGTTTCCCGTAACCAAGATCAGCACTTGCAAAAGTATCATCGAGAATGCTGCAATCAGGCGCAGTTTGCCAGGCACAAAGATAAAAAAGGGTAGGACCAGTTCAATGAAAAACATGATCGCCACGCAGAATTTCTGATACCAGTCCGGCAGTTGAGCGGCAAGCCATCCAAGCGGCGTCGGCAGGGGCTGTGTCCAATAGTGGTAGTGCAGGGCGCTCAAGTCATGCCAGGTAATATCGCCGCTGAGAAGTTTGACAGCACCTGAAGACAACATCAATTTAAAGAGTAAGAAGCGCAGAAGCCACAACACAAGCGGCGAGGGCTCAGGAAATTCAGCTGTCGGATTTTCCTTCTTTAACGGCAGATCAACGAGCTTGTAGTGCGAGAAGAAGATGGAGAGAAATCCCGTTTCCAACAGAAGCACGTCCCACTGAAAACTCATAAAGTCACCGCCGACGGTGACAATCGATAAATACATAAGCCATAAAAAAACGAGAAGCGGACCGGTGCAAACACCGACCATCACAAACAATGAAAAAACAATGCCGCTGCCTGCCAGCAGTCGTATTGCCGCATCTGAACAGTTAAACCAGAACAGAGTCGGACAGGATAAGAACGGCACGGCACCGAGACTATCACGTGCATCTTTGAGAAACAGGTGAGCCGGCAAGATGCCGTGTTCGCCAATCAACCCAGCTGCTTGTACAAAGAAGGATGCAAAGGCGACGAAATAGATGAACCCAAGCCCCCGCAGGAACAACCATCGAACCAATATATGCGTTGGAGGTGCTTTCCTGGCTGACGATTCCAACAATTTCGTCATCACCAAACGCCCCCTGAGAGAACTGGGAATTAGACGCCCGCAAAAAGCATAACGATTGCTCCTCGGACTATCATTATCAGAGAAACATCCCCTTGCATCGTGATGACTGAGAGCAAAAGCTTTACAATAAGACTGGCAGGTTCGGGAGGAATGATGGTCCGCAGCAAGTTACGTCCGCTCATTACCGGAATTTTTCTGGCTATTTCCGTGGGCGCGCACGCCTCAGGTCAAACTCCATTCCAGCCTGACAATCAAGCAATTCAACTCTACAATGACGGCGTCGCTCTTGTTCAGGCGCACGACCTCCAGAACGCCGAGTCAAAATTCAGGGATGCTATTTCGATCTCGCCAAAATTTGCCGATGCACACAGCAATTTGGGCACTGTGCTTGTTCAGCAAGGAAAGTATGACGATGCCATGGCTGAATTGCAAAAGGCAACACAGTTGAAACCAACTTCTCCCCCCGCATGGGGTACGCTGGCGACCTGCTATCAGTCACTGGGTCGAACAGAAGATGCGATAGCAGCATTCAAAACCTTTTTGCAGCTGAGCCCAGATGCTCCCGAAGCAGCTCAGGTGCGCAGTGGCATCGCCATGTTAGAGAACGAACTGAAGCGCACAGGCGGAGCAAAAGCAGTAGCACAGAATCCCAATGATTACTTCGAAGATGCAACGCAAAACGGCATCGCACGGTGGCCACAATCGAGATTACCCATCACTGTTTCAATCAAGCCTGATCCCAATGTACCAGGGTTCAGACAAGAATATGTCGATGTGCTGAAGCAAGCGTTCACCGATTGGGAAGAGGCATCTCAGGGCGCAATCAAGTTTCAATTCACCGATGATCCATCAGCAAAAATTGTTTGTACCTGGACTGACGATACAAAGCAAATGATTTCGTCAGCAGAGGGTGGTCACGCAGTTGTCGTGCCTGACTCGAAGGGCATTTTGAAGGTGAATATCATTCTTCTTTCTGTGCCACCACTGGGCACTCAAAAGCTATCGGCAAATTATGCTCGGCGCATCGATCTTCATGAAATCGGGCATGGTTTGGGCATTCTGGGGCACAGCAAGACACCCGGAGACATCATGTTCAGCACGGTCATGCCGGCAGACACAGTGCCGCAACTTTCCAATCGCGACAAAGCCACCCTGGCAAAAATATATTCGGCCAGCGCTGAAATGTTAAGCAGCCATCCGCTCAACATGAATAAGATGATGATGTCTGGAGATCCAAACAGCAACGTAAATCAGCTGCTTCGATTGAATGCAGAAGCTGCTGATGCCATGAAACAGGGCAAAATAGCGCTTTCCGTTCAAAAACTAGAAGCTGCGCAAAAGCTCGATCCAAACTCGGAAATCGTCAATCACAACCTGGGTAGCGCCTATGCAAATTCCGGAATGATGGCTGCCGCAGTTCACAATTGGTCCTCAGCTGAAGCTTACTTTCTGCGGGCAATTCCGCTTCTAAACAAAGATGCCGACAAGACTAATCTCGTACAAGTTCTAAAAGCCTATTCCACCGTTTTGAAGTTGAGCGGAAGACCAGCTGATGCCGCCAAAATCGACGGTAAATTGAAGAGCCTTCCTGGTGCAGGCAAGTAGAACACTGAAGGCTTGAGAATTAAGCTTTGGCGGTTTTACCACCTTGCAGGCACAGGAACTTGATTTACGAAATTTATGCAAACAGGCAGCTGTTACTGGCACTTGACAACATTGTCGTATGCGTGAGAGCGTGGTAGCACGGGGTGTTCTTCTCGTGTAATCGCCCGGTCGGTTCGTAAGATCGGCTGGTCGCGATAGATATTCTGTACTACCGCTGCAGCAGGTGCATCCTTTGAATACAGAGGAACATGCTCAGAGAGCCTACGAGCAAGCGATGGACTTGCTTACAGGTGGGCAATATTCGGACGCCGTAGGTTTCTTCACAGATGCTCTGCAACTTAAGCCTGAGTTTGCGACGGTCTATTTCAACCGCGCTTTTGCCTACAACATGCTCGGTGAGCCGGAGAAGGCCATTGAAGACTACACGCAGGCCATTGCTCTGGACAACGAAAATGCCTGGGCATACATCTATAGAGCCTATGCACAGGGAGTTCTCGGTCGCCAGACAGAGGTGATTCTCGATTGCGGAAAGGCAATCGATATCAATCCAAAACTGGGACTTGCCTACACAGAGCGTGGTTACGCTTACTTTCAACAGGGACTCTACAGAGAAGCGGCGGCAGATTTCGGTGAATTCATTAATCTCACTCCTGATGACTCGAGCGCATACTACTGCCGCGCCATAGCTTACAGCGAACTGGAGATGCACGAAGAGTCAATTGCTGACCTGACAAAAGCTATAGAAATCAATCCTAAGGATCCCGGAGCCTACTTCTGCCGCGGCATTTCATATCACAACCTGAATCGATACCAGCAGGCTATTGAAGACTACACTCGTGCTCTTGACTTGAATCCAGAGTGCGTCGAAGCTTTCGAAAGCAGGCAGATCGCATATTCGCAGTTGTCTGTAGCACTGCACCAGATCATAGATTCTCCGAATGTAAAGAAAGCAAAAACGAGAACAAAAGTCCAGGAGCTGCTCTGGAAACTGGATGTCGCGATGCGCGAAAAGCAAGGCGTCAAGCAGTGTCCAGAAGAGGAAGAACGCATCCGGAATAAACTTTTGCGCACACCTTCTAAGTGATTCTCCGGACGATCTAACTTAAACGGGAAGCTACATCTCCTGTGAAATAAGTAACTCTAACATTCCAGTTTATAATTTGGGTCGTTCCAGTTAGCACAAGCGCTCGTTGCGGGTGCAGCAACCAGGCGCAATTGTTTTGCTGAACTAAATAGACTTGAGCGAGGAAATCACATGTCTAAGGCACTCGTAATTCTCTCCGGCGGACAAGACAGCACCACCTGTTTGTTCTGGGCTAAAGAGCGCTACGACGAGGTAGTGGCTTTGACCTTCAATTACAACCAACGCCATATCAGAGAAATTGAAAGCGCCAGAATGGTGGCAAAATTAGCCGCAGTTGAGCATGAAGTCATCGACATGGGGCCTATCTTTGCCGGACTCAGTCCACTTACAGATCTGAAACTGGAGGTCGACAGCTATAAATCGGCGCACGATTTGCCCGGAGGACTGGAGAAAACTTTTGTGCCGGGACGCAACATACTTTTCCTTTGTGTAGCAGCCAATCGCGCCTATGTGACTGGTTGTGACGCTATGGTGATCGGGGTTTCAGAGGAAGATTTCGGAGGTTATCCCGACTGCCGCGCCGAATTCATCGAAAAAATGGAAGCAGCATTGACAAGTGGGCTGGATAAAAGCATCGCCATTGTCACGCCGCTCGTTCATCTGTCCAAGAAGAAAACCGTTGAACTGGCGCAATCGCTGGAGGGATGTCTGGACGCCCTCTCATTTACAACCACTTGCTACAACGGTGAAGTGCCTCCATGCGGGCACTGTCACTCATGTTTGCTCAGACAGAAGGGTTTCGAAGAAGCCGGTGTGCCCGATCCTCTCCTTGTCCGGGGTACTGCCGATGCTCGGTAAGAATCCTGTCCGCCCCCAGCAATTAAACGACGGGCAGTCTCTCTGGATTCAGTCTGTCTTTTACACATTGCAGGGCGAAGGTCCATTTATCGGTAAACCTGCGGTTTTCGTCCGCCTCTCCGGCTGCAATTTAAAATGTTTCTGGTGCGACACTGATTTCGAGTCGTCGACATGGCAACCCAGTTTGAATGAATTGCTTGCGGACATTGAAATAAAGCGACCAGAGCATTGCAAATTTATAGTCATCACGGGTGGTGAACCGTTTCGACAGAATATTGCACCGCTAGTGGAGAGTCTGCTGAACAGCGGGTTGACCGTGCAGATCGAAACCAACGGTACACTCTGGGTTGACTTGCCGGTAAGTAAAAATTTGCATATCGTTTGCAGCCCCAAAGCCAATTTCATCCACGAAAAATTACTACCGAGAATAACGACTTACAAGTACGTTCTCGATGCCGACTCAATCGATCCGACAGATGGTCTGCCCAACAAATCTACTCAAAAGATGCATACAGCGGTTCAAATTGCACGACCGCCCGAGGATGGCGAAATCTTTGTCATGCCTATCGATTCTGGTGACGGCAAGCGAAATGAAGATAATAAGCGAGCTTGCGTGGACGTGGCCATGAAACACGGGTACAGAATGACCCTGCAAAGTCATAAATTATTGAACATTGATTAGAGGGGAGATGACAGTGACGCAGAACTTAAAGCATCTGGGAAATAAGACCGAATACGTTTATACAAATCCAACCGTAGAGATTCTCGAGCACGTACCAAACCCGTTCTCAGATCGTGAGCAAAATCGGCACCAGGTAGCAGGAACAGTCCACATTGAAGCTAATGAATTCACCAGCCTCTGCCCGATTACCGGTCAGCCCGACTTTGCCACCATAGTGATCGACTATATTCCGCGCGAACGTCTTGTTGAAAGCAAATCTCTGAAGCTCTACCTGGGCAGTTTTCGTCAATTCGGGGAATTTCACGAATCATGCGTAAATCGAATCGCCAATGACCTGATCGAACTACTCGACCCCTCGTACATCAAAGTAGAAGGGCGATTCACGCCCCGCGGTGGCATTTCGATATGGCCGGTTGCTGAGTTTCACCGCTGACGTCTGATTTAAATGGCCGAGCTCAATCAGCTGAAAACCCAGAGAACTAGAGCTGGACAGTAAGTCTTACATTATAGTCTTTCCATACCGTTTTATAGGATTACGGCAATCCGCTTGGACAGCCGGATTTCTATAATGGTATCAGCTGGACGGAGGTAATTATGGCTACGGTTAACTACAGGCGAGCCAATGAGCTGATGCTGCTCATAGCCGCCAATCCCGCAACACCCGAACAAATTCTCAAGCAGTTGGCGACCGAAGACGATCCTTTGTTACTCGAACAAATAGCAGAAAATCCCTCTGCCCCGGCGCTCACCTTAGCCAATCTGGCTGGGCATGCCAATGAACGCGTGCGCATGGCTGTCAGCCATAATCCAAAGACACCAATTGAAATCATCGATACACTTATTTGCGACATCAGCGCAGACGTGAGATACGCGCTTGCATCGAATCCGCTATTGCCACTGCAAGTGATTCGCGAGATTTGTCAGGACGAAAATCCTTACGTTGCCAGTCGAGCCCAACAAACATACACCAGACTGACTCAAGATAGAACTCCACAGACAAACATCACAATAACGTTGCAAAATATTCAGTACAAAAAATATTCCGCCTAGCGCTGCACCACTAGTGGTGGCTTGTCTTGCATTCGAATGTTGAAAAATTCCACTCGTGGTACGGCAAACATCAGTTCATCGCCATTTCGTCGAACCGTGAGATGGGCAACCGTACCAGGCTGTCCGTGAATCCTGCCGACAACACTGCTTCGTGTGCCGTCGACTGACGTGATCACATCTCCTTTCTGTATGCCGGCTACCTCAGCCGGCGACTGGGGGTGTACTCTATGCACCCGACCGGAGTGATTAACGCGCACGCCTATTCTTCCTTCAACCTCGTGATATTTGATCCCCCCAACCAGGGTCGTCGCATCTGCGGCAACCGTTTGGGACAAAGATATTGCGGTTAACAAAGCAAACAGAAATTTCATGGATACCTCTTGCGTCGCTCCGGTCTCATTCTTTTAAGTGCTGGTGATGACAATCAGGTAAGCCGTTTAGTTCCCAAGAGAAACAAACAGGCCCAACCTTCGCAAAACTTGCAAAAACCTTCGGTGGCTCATCGAATACAGCTTCCTGCACCGCATTCAGTAGCAGTTACTGGCTAGTCAGGACCAGTTCAGATATACTTGACCTTCAGCAGCCTGCGTATCGACCGATGATCGCTCGAACGTCGAAGGGCTCGGATTTCTGAGCATTGCTTAATACGCAAAGTTCAGCTTGGTTAGTGCTCCTAATTACAAGGACGAGCCCAGTAATCCAAGTGGTAATCCGTTAATCCGACCATGTTTTACGAGGTCCTGGCTTTGTTAAATAGATCTATCTGCCGAATCACACTGGCATTCATGACTTTGAACTCCCTTGGGCAGTCAGTTGTCGCCGCTGCCCCAGCAACGCCCTCTCCTCAGAAGAAAGCATCCCCTGCCACACCGGCAGCTGCGGCAGGAGCAAAGAGCGTGGCTGGAGCTAAAAACGTACCTGTCAAAAATTTAGCGGGAGTTAAACCAAATCCCGGAGCAAAAACGATATCGGTTGAAGCTGTTCCCTTGAATGAGGCCAAGGATCTGCCACATTCTGCCAAGCTGGCTCCAGTGAAAGACTCTACCCTGCAGGACGCACAGCAGATACCCTTTGTCTCATGGGTGGACAATGCTCAGCCCGCAGACGCTGTTCTGCTTTGTATTCACGGACTTGGTCTGCACAAGGGCACTTACGATGCTTTTGGCAAAAGGATGTCCCAGATAGGTGTTCCCACCTACGCGATGGACGTGCGCGGATTCGGCGAGTGGCAGGATGATCTGAAGACAGGTCTGGACTTTGAAGGATCGCTTGCCGATATCAAAGTCGTGTTGCAGGCAATCAAGAAAAATTATCCGGACAAGAAAATCATTATTCTCGGTGAGTCTATGGGAGGAGCGATCGCTTTACGTGCGACGGCAATGTATCCCGAACTCGTTTCGGGCTTGATTTCATCCGTTCCGTCAGGTGACAGATTCGGCTCCGGTGACACAAAGCTCAAAGTTGGTCTGCATGCAATGCTGAAAGGTTTTAACAAACCGATGGACATCGGTACTGACGTTGTCGGCAAAGCAACAAAGAAAGAAGACTTGCGCGAAGCCTGGTCAAAAGACAAGCTAGGACGCATGAATCTGTCTCCAAAAGAGTTGATGCAATTCAATTCTTTTATGGAGAAAAATTTCCTTGTCGCAAAAGAGATCAAATCGGTACCAGTTCTATTTATCCAGGGAGCAAACGACAAACTGGTCCATCCGGAGGGCACGTGGAAGCTTTTCGACAGCCTCACCACAGACAAACGTCAAATGGTTTTCAGCAAGGCGGCCGAGCACCTTATTTTCGAAGAGTCGCAGTTTAGCGATGAAGATCTCAACTTCGTCGAAAAGTGGATCAATAAAAATATCGCTCCTTTGACTGCACTGCATCTGCCACCAGAAAAACCGGATGCAACAGAGGAAAAACCACAGGTCTCAGAAGCAGGACAATCGTCAAGCGCTGAGAGCAATGACAACAGCAGTAAGAAAAGCGATACTCCAAGCGCCCAACAAAACCGCATGAACGCCGCATCGCAGTTAGCCACAGCAGCTCTATCCAAGAATATGGTCAATCCGCTGCGTCCGTCCGATAGCGGTGCAAGGACAGCTGACTACCAGGGCGATCCAGCTCGAATCTCCTACTGGATCGAACTGGCCAGAGATGGAAAAGTCTATCGATGCAATAACAAAACATCATTCAAGTCAGGTGATGCTATTAAGTTTCACATCATTCCGCAGACTGACGGTTATGCGTATGTCGTTATGAACAAAAGCAGTCGCGGTAAGAGTGCGACACTGTTTCCATCTGCCGAAACGGGCACAAACAACTTTCTGACAAAGGGTCAGGACTATCCATTGCCAAGCAAGACGTGGTTGAAGTTCGACAATAATCCGGGCACTGAAGAGGTCAGTCTCGTATTCTCGCAAAAGAAGATCTCACCGCAAAAAGAGCTGCAAGAACAGCATTATTTGACTGCGTACGTTTCGCCTTCAGAGACTGGAAAAAAGGATCTGGTGCCAACAAGAATGCAGTTGAGCTGGGATGATCCAACCCCTGTCATCATTCCCGCTGACTTTTCAGGAAGCACTCAGTTAGCCAGCCACAGCAGCCTCGTAAATCTATCGTTCAACGGACCAGGAGGCGTTTTAGCGGTCGACATTGCACTGGCGCACCAGTAAGGAATGAAGAGAAACATGATTACGGTTAAGCGAATTTCTGCTCTGGCTAGCGTTATTGCACTCTTGCTCAATGCCCAGACCGCCTACAGTGCAGATAAGGTTGCACCGTCGCCGATACCAGGTGTCGAATTCACCAAAATTCAAGACCTCAATCCAAACGCCAAACCGACGAACAATCCCATCAAACAAAAGTGGGCTGTTGTTATTGGTGCCTCTAAATTCAAAGAAAAGAGGCTGGATAACTCCGGCTCTGAAGTAGCGATGGATAAATCGGCCCAGCAGTTTTACGACTATCTCATTGATCCTCACGGCGGCAGATTTCAGCCGGACCACGTCAAATTGCTGATCAACTCGGGTGCCACGAGACAAAATATTGTGTCGGCGCTGACCAGTCCCTGGCTGGGTTCGCTAGCCGGACCCGATGACCTCGTGGTCGTGTATATCGCCACCAATGGTTTCCCGACGACGGATGGTTCCACTTATCTGTGCGCATATGATTGTGCAATAGACAACGTTTATTCCACATGCATCTCCATGCAGACATTGATGGACACGCTGCGAAAAGACGTAAAATCGCAGCGTATCATGCTCGTTCTTCAATCGTGCTACAGCGGCGCGGCAGAGCTCACGTCCGGCGCAAAAGCGTTGACGGGTACATTCAGCGGCTACAACATAGACATAGACAAAGTGGCGCTGGGCAAGGGTTACATAATTCTCTCGTCCAGTCGCCCTGACCAGATGACCTGGAGCGACGCATTCTCGCGCAATTTGATCAAGGCTTTACGCCAACAAGATGGATTGATTCCACTGAAAGACGCCTTCGAGATGGCCAAAAAGCAAACCGAAGTTGACACAAGCATCATCGGACCAACAAAGAAACAGACTCCGGTGATGAAAAGCGACTGGACCGGCAATGAGCTTGTTCTGGGAACACCGCCAATTGAAAAAGTTTCGGAGTTACCCGACGCCGTAAAGAGTTTTTTGTCTGCCGAAGCGTATTACCTGAAGGGGACCAACAAATTAACCGCAGGCGATCTCGATGGCGCGGCGCAGGAATACGAAGCAGCTATAGCCGTAGACCCTAAGTACGCAGATGCGCTCGGCGACTTCGGAGCGCTCAAGTCGATCAAAGGCGATTGGCAATCGGCAGCCAATCTTTACAAGCGGGCAATTGCAGTGCGCCCAAACGATTCACTCTTTCACGCTAACTATGCCCGAGTGCTTGAGAAGTTAGGACAGACTGACGCCAGTCGCAAAGAGCTCGAACAATCCTACTCTTTGAATCCCAAAGATCGGGTCGTTTTACAGGCTCTTGCATCGAAATGCCTGCAAGAGGGAGACCCGATCCGTGCCGTCAAGCTGCTGCAAGAGGCAGTGACCCTTTTCCCCACTTCCGAATCGCTGCACAGCAGGCTCAGCTACGCATACGTGCAAAATGGCGACATTGCAAATGCCCTCACACAAGCGAAAGAAGCAGTCAGTATCGCTCCCGATTCTCCGGCGGCCAAGCTGAATCTCGGCTCCAGCTTGCTCATGTCGGGCGATAAGAAGCAAGCCATCGAAGTTTATAAGCAAGCGATTGCCCTTGCGCCCACTAACGCCGATGCTCACTATTTGCTGAGCAACACCCTGGAAAGCGCAGGTGACAAACAATCTGCGATTGGCGAGTTAAATAAGTTCCTCGAGCTTTGCCAGCCCAACGATGCCCGTATCGCTAAAGCCCGTGCCCATTTGCAGGAGCTCGGTGCAGGCGGGGAGTAATTCCGGCACCGCCTGAAAAGACTGTTCGAACGTGCCCACTAGGCTAACTTCGGATATATAACTGGCGTAGCTAGAAGTGGCGGCACTTCTTCACTATAATCTGTAAGGAATATAGGTCGGAGGAGATGTAATGGCTGGAAAAGATGCAAAAGCTGAAAAAGATAAGGGACAGGTCGACAACGACTCGCCACCAACGTTGATCCTTGAAATCAAAACTCCATCCGGAGAAAACTGGGGTCAAATTATCGCCTCTGCTAAGGAATTCAAAACTGGCTCGACCGGTTTCTATGCCAATGGCAAAGTAACCAACCCGAATACCGGTGCCCGTTACCAGCTCGGTGCCAACATCATTTTGATTGGCAGCAAGAAATAGTCTGCGAGCCACAACATGGCGAAGATACTCGTCGTCGAAGACGATCCGGCAATTTGTTCGATAATTGTCGATTGGCTTACGCATCAGCACCATACCGTCGAAGTGTCACACAACGGTTTGGAAGCCGATCAGTATCTAAAAATGTATCAGTACGATGTGATCGTGCTCGATTGGGGTTTGCCTGAATTAAGTGGCGTGGAGATTTGCAAGCGATACAAAACCGCGGGCGGTCGCGCTCCGGTTCTGATGCTCACAGGTAAGCACGACATCGAAGACAAAGAGGAAGGCTTCAACGCCGGCGCTGACGATTACCTGACCAAGCCCTTCGATATCAAGGAGCTGTCAGCGCGCGTCAGAGCTTTGCTGCGGCGTCCCACCAACGTCTACGACAATATTCTCAGTATCCGCAACGTTTCACTTGATCCCAACAACCATATTGTCACCAGGAATGGTGCGCCGATTAAACTGACACCGAAAGAATTTGCGGTGCTTGAGTTTTTCATGCGCAACCCCAACAAGGTTTTCAAAGCTGATGCGCTGCTGGACCACATATGGAACTCGGAGGCAGGTTCAGGGCCGGAGACGGTACGGACTTGCATCAAGAGATTGCGCCGGCAAATTGACGAACCAGGCGTTTCCTCAATCATCGAAAACGTGCATGGTGTTGGATATAAACTAGCATCACAGTAGTTGATTGCTCGCATGCAAATGATGCCGACCACTGCGCACCGAGTGCGGTGCCGTTGCCTCCGTAACTTAACTTGAGGCTTCAACAGGCGCTGCCAAGCCATCTCAAAATGTATTTAAGAAAGCCGTGAAACCGGCGACCCAGGCTATTAAAAGTACTTTTGTTTTACAAAACATGCTCTTGAAAATGGTACTGTTCTACGAGTGTGCCCAGCAGTGGGGCGTAAGGCGACAGGAACACTCTGACCACCTTCTGCGCCGATTACTGCATCGATCGATTCCGAATCAATTGAAGCTCAAAGGCACGCACGGAAGCCTCTGCCGATATCCGAGATAGGAGCTATTATGTTTAGTAGAGCATCGTCCCGTGGGCAGTTTGGCATGGAAGAAAGCAGCTACAGCATTCAGACACAAGGGGCAGCAGGCTTGGGGTCGTCATCACTGAGACAGACCTCCGCTAATACCGACAGCAAAAAGAACCTGCAGCTGGAAACAGCCATTCGCTTCGCCAAAGAAGAGTCGCTGCGGCTTGGCCACAAGTTTGTGGGCTCCGAGCAGTTGCTGATCGGCATTTTACGCCAGGACAAAGCGGTGGCGGCGATGGTCCTCAATTCGCTCGGCGTTTCCACGGACAAAGCTCGACGCGAGATGAAAAACATCATTGGTTATGGTGCCGGCATTGGCGAAATCGTCGAGGAAGATCTCCATTCGACCTTGCTCTTCCGGCGGATCGTAGAGACAGCGTTTGAAATCGCTCGTCGTTTCAGAGCCGATGAAGTACGAACCGAGCATATCTTGCTGGGCGTCATAGCCAATGAGAGAGGTGTTGCTCTGCGTATTCTTGAAGTATTGAATGTCGACCTGAATCGGTTGCTTTTCCTGATAAACGAAGTCGACAAATAAAAAGAGCCCTTAAAGCGAGCTACCCAGGATCTAAGATCCTGGGAGCCTCTTGCCCAAACTTTTTGTTGGCTGCACCCGGTTAGTTACCGAATCGTCTGCGCATAACTTGCGCCCGCCGCCTTTCCATGTACTCAGATTACTTTATGGTCTGTGACAACCGTGTGACATGGGAAATAACTTTTTGAGATTTTTTCTCCTGAACTTGTTCGCCTGAAAGCGCGCCAAGCAATAGCGCTGGGCCCTTTTTATGTGCAAGGCTGAGGAACTTGTTTTTGGGCTTACTACAGTAATACCACCAAAAATCCAAATTGAAGCGGTTTTTGGGGAATTTTCGAAGATTTAATTTGACTGACGAGGTATAAATCAATTGGTAACCGCGCTGTGCCTGGCTTGTTCTTCGGTGCTCATGTCACCAGCGAACGAATTTTTATTACTGGCGAGGTCTTAAATGGCTAACTGGCACTGGCCGGGATAATGTTCAACCGGCTCAAACTGTCACACAGAATACTGATCCTGGTCGCAGTGCCAATGATCTTTGAATTGGCATTGTTTGCCAGGGTCGGGCAGTTGCTCGATGAGTCTGAAATGGAGGCTAAACGCGAGGCCCACTCGCACGCGATTACCACCCAGATAAACGAGATCCTGCGCAAGCTTCTCACCTCGGCGGGCGGGATGGGCGCCTATGCGGTAGTGACTGAAAATACGTATCTGAAACGTTCTGAACGAGACAGCCGGCACTTTATGGCTGATTTTGACAGGCTGGAGGCGCTGGTAAAGGATGATCCGGATCTGCTCGACCGTGTCAAAAGCATGCGAAAAGTGGCTATGGAAGGCGTAACCGTGCTCGCTCGCATCAAAAAAATTGTCAAAGAAGATAATCGCCTGATGGCTTTCGCAGAGCTCAAAAGTGTCAGCCCGATGCTGTCTACATTGACGGCTCAAGCCGATGCAATAACCAACGAACAAAAAGCTATCGAGGCACTGAGCCCACAAATTCAGGAAGCTCAGAGAGCTGCACTGCACCAACTGCTTATGCTTGGGGCAGTGCTGAACGTGCTTTTGGCCCTTGCCCTCGCCTTGATTTTCAACAGAGGATTCACGAAGAGATTGCGAATACTTATGGACAACAGCTACCGCTTCGCCATCGGCATACCGCTGAATCCTGAGCTCACCGGCACAGATGAACTGGTGAAACTGGACCAGGTTTTTCACAAAATGGCGCATGTGGTCGAGGAATCTGCGCGGAAAGAGCGTGCCGTCATTGAGAATTCAGTAGATGTTATCTGCTCGCTGGATGCCGACGAGAAATTCACCAAAGTCAACCCGGCATCGCTTGCAGCCTGGGGTTTCGAACCCTCCGAGTTAGTAGGGAAAAGATTCAGTGATATCGTTTTTCCTGAAGAGATAGATGAAACCAGAAAGGCAATTAAAGAGCTGATCAGAGGCAGTGAAGATAGACAGGTTGAATGCCGGCTGGTCAAGAAAGACGGCACGCTCATCGACGTTTTATGGTCGATGCACTGGTCTGATGAGGAGAGTAGTCTGTTTTGCGTGGCGCACGATGTCACCGAACAACGTCGTATAGACCGACTGAAACAGGAATTCGTTGCCATGGTCAGTCATGATTTGCGCACGCCGCTTGCATCCATAAAAGGAACCCTCTCGATGATTTCTGAGGGAGTCTACGAGCCGACATCTGAGATGGGGAAAAAGCGCATCGCAGACGCCGAAATGAACATCGACAGATTAGTAAATTTGATTGGCGACGTACTGGATATAGAGAAACTCGAAGCAGGACAGATGACCATCGATGAGGACCTGGTCAATTTGTCTGAAATGATCAAAGAATCTGTTGAAGCCGTTCGCGGAGTAGCAGAGCAAAACGAAACCACCATTGAAACTACCATTGTTGAGGATTCCGACGTTGACGTGCTCGGTGAAAAAGATCGGCTTATCCAGGTGATGGTAAATCTGCTTTCCAATGCCATCAAATTCTCGTCTAAGGGAAACAGCGTTCAGATAGCCGTGAGCACAGAAGGCACTATTGCCCAGGTGCGCGTAACGGACCATGGTCGCGGCATTCCAGCAAACAATATCGATATAATTTTCGAACGCTTCAAACAAAGTCAAGCCAGCGACGGCAAGCGAGGCAAAGGGACCGGTCTCGGGTTGGCTATCTGCAAAGCGATTATAGAGGCGCATAAGGGCACCATTGGTGTAGAAAGCAAGGAAGGCGAAGGCAGCACCTTCTGGTTCAAGCTGCCGCTTTATCAGGATCCGGAGGATCTGCGTACCGCAGCAGAAGCACAGGCACAGGGCGAAGCCGTTGCTAGCAGCGAAGACACTTCTTGCAGCGAAGATACTACTCGCGATGAAGACATTGCTCTGAAAGAAGAAGTTACAAACGCAGCTGATTCTTCTGTGCTACGTGACGAAGCGATTTTCCCGCACTCGGTATAGACACTTTTGTGCCGTCTGGCAATCTCATACTACCTCGCTGGTCGATAGTGGCAGAGCCTTTGCTGCCGAGCAAGACAATGGTGTTATCGGCGTATGTGATTATTCCAGTCAATTGACCGAGCTGTTCGAGTGTTGATACATTTACATTTTCACTTGCGTTTGCATATGTACTCGTATTTGCAGCAGCTTTCATATGATAGGCGAACGACGTCGGCTGGTTGCGGATATAAAAACTCGCTGCTCTGCGTGGCGCATGTTCATTGGAGACATTTACTCGCCGGTCAAGCACGTCTGACAGGATGTCAGCCATAGCAGCAGAGCGGGGATTGCTGGGCTTCTTGAACGGTGCTGTCGAGATCTGTCCATCACGTATATTTGATTGAGCTCGGAGCGCCTGGTTTGCGCTCGTTGAATTTGTTACGTTATAGTTCAAGGCACTATTTGACGCCTCTGGCACATTTGAGCCGGAAGAAGCATCGTGATAGTTCGGCACGCCAGACGGGGTTGCAGATGGAACGACGACGCGCAGATTCGTGCCGCTGCCATCGACAATAGGGGAGGCAACCAGTCCCCCTGAAACTTGAGCATCATAAGCAGCAGCGTTGCCTGGCGAGTTCGGCGTAAATAGCCCGACTGCGCCAGGACCAGACTGAGTCGGTCCGACGTTTCCCTGGGCCACGCCGCTATCAGAAACAGTGCCACCAGGAGCAATGGCACCTGTGACAATCGCACGAACAGGCCGCTCGGGCACCACATTCGACACCGTATCAGGCAACATCGCATTGTCTCGCCAGGCGCCGTAAGCATCTTTATGCACTTTATTGCCCATCTGGTTCGCTTGGGCATTTGGATCGCCCGACCAGGGAAAAGAATCGCTGCTGGCCGGATGCGATGGGGGTGGCAGCAAGATCAGAAGTAATAATATTCGCCACAACACGGCTTTCAAAGTAATCCCTCATCCAGTTTTGGGAGCTTTGACGGGCTGAGAAACGATTCCGTTCCGGTTTACTAAACCATCGCGTTTAGCGAAATGTCCGGCAATCCGATCGAGCGAACAAATGGTGCGAGTTCCTCGGCAGTTGTAAACACATATGAATCGATGCCGACCTGTCTGGCCCCTTCCACATTCATCTGTCTGTCGTCAAGGAACAACACCTCGGCTGGTTTCATATTGATCTGGTCCAGACAGTGCAAAAAAATATCCGCGGCTGGTTTAACAGATTTGACCTCACACGAATATGTGTAATGGCTGAATTCCGGCATCCAGTGCAGGTCACGTAGATACTCACGAATATCTGCAGGCATGTTAGACACAATTGCAGTGATCATTCCGCTTGTGCGCAGAGTCTCTGCCCAGCGGGCCATGACCAGATTGGGACGAGACCAACCGACATTGTCGAATTCAATTACCTGGCGCAACTGCTGCTCGGTAATTTCGCGCCCACCCTTCTGAGCGATACGAGTCCAGTACTCCCGTCCGTCGAAAGCACCGACATCATATTCGTCTCGTAACTGCCAGTAGTAGGTTTTGAAACGGCTCAGCTCAATGTCTAAACACTCAGCCATAGCTGCCACGTCAGACTCTAACTGGTTCAGGCAGAGCACATTTCCATAATCAAACAGAATCGCCTTGTAGCTAGCCATCACGCCCCCAAGCGACGAAGTCACAGCTCGTTATGATAACTGATCGGCGAACCTTACGGAATTACAGCGACTGCCTCAGCAGCACGCTTGACGTTTTCAAGCCGCTTATCAATTTTTTTCTTCGTTAACAAATCGATGACACCCTGCGAGTAAGCCAGTCCAGTATCCAGGTGCGAGGATAGCTCCAGAGTAGTTGAACGACCGTCCGGAGATGATGTTAATACCCAGCTTCCATTCAGAGCCTTAAACTTATCCGATTTAACCAGTTTGTAATCGATTCGCTCATTGGGTACTTCACGCTGAATCAACTGGCAAACAGCTGCTCCTACTACCGGCAAAGCGTTAAATTTCTGCTCAATCAGCGTCTGGTTGCCATGCTGTTCCAAAACTTTGCTGTATTCAAGGTCCGGGTCGTTTTGACGCTCAGTATGAACTGCCTCCCAAACAACCCTCGCTGGAGCATTAATACTAATTGAACCGGAGACGAGGTTTTCTTGCGCCAAAGCGGGAGTCGTAGAAAGTAATGCCAACGCCGCCAGAGCTACTGTTTTGCGCATAAACGCCCTCAATCTTCCGGAATTCACCTTTTTCAAGAGACGCCTACTTTTCTGCCATGTTCCTCAGTTATTTGGCGGGAGTGCATTTCGATACTTTCATATGTAGGCCGGTCTAGCTATCATTACTAGGTGAACCGGCAAAATTAGTATGAAATCGATCGTAAAAACTGATGACAAGGCTATAGGCGCTATTGCACCCGTGTCTACCGGGTTCCTTGGGTCCCTGAACCGCCTCTGGGTTCGGATACTCTTGTGCGGAGCAATTGCTCTGCCGGTTTCGTTTGTCATTGTCAATGCCGCCAATCCGCTCATCGTTCCACTCCTATCCGCCGGTCTGGCGCAAGAAATCGCATCCGAAATGGGTATGCAATCCGCCGGAAGCTTTCAAACACTGAAGATAATTTCGGCTCACAACCTGGCCTGGTGTTATGCCACTAATGGTAGTGGCACTGTGCTGCCGCGCACCAGGCCGTTTGCGCCGAACCTGCAAGAATACGAAGAAAAGTCACGCGAAGTCGTCGTCAACAATGCACGTTATTACGAGACCGTGCAGCGTATGAACGGAACCGAAGTTCTTCACATTGGTGTGCCATACGATCAAACCTGGGAGTCGTACGATTCGAGTGCATTTCTCTCCAATCTGCTCACTCCAATAAGATTTGGAATTGTGCTGGGAGCATTCGCTCTTGTGCTTTCAATCCTGCTGGCCTTAATCGAGTTGATTATCTCGCGCCCACTGACAGCGTTTACTAAAGCAATCGTGGCCGCCTCTGCCTCACCGAGCAAAGCCCGACATCTGAAAGCCCCCTCTGGAGCTCCAACTGAAATTACGCAGCTGGCGGTGGCGATTAAAGACTTCGCCATCTTGAATGACGTGTCGAGAGTAACCAAGAATCGAGCCGACGAAAAAGACAATGAACGCGCCAGGCGCGCTGAAGCACGCAGTGCGCAAACACCGTCTGGTCCCATTCCCGCCCTTCAGTCAACAAGCAAAAGCAGTCCGCTGATGCGATCGTTCGAATACGAACTGAGTTCCGCCCAATCAACCAAAATGTTTGCCGAACAGGCTCTTGGTGGGTTGCACGAACGATATCCCGATGTGATTAAATTGTCGGCCTTTTTCAAACTGGACAGAGATTATCAACCGACGATTCTTGCATCCATGGGTCTGGATGAGGAATCTCTGCAGTTGTTGCGCGAAATAGATCACCGTGAAATTGCTCGCGGCAGTTTTGCCAAATCCAAAAGCGCAGATATAGGACCAATGTTGATCCGCAGACTGGGCTTTGAAGAACTGGCTTCCATCAACGACATCCGTCGTATTATTTATCTACCGGTCAAACATAGAGATTCTGATTTGGCGGCCATTGTCGTTTTTCTGGAAGACGAAGAAGCCATCAATGCCGATCAACTGAGATCGATAGAACGATTCAGAGATCAAATATCGAACTTCTTCCACAAGCTACTCATTCTGGAAGAGGCAGAAGAAGCTGATTGGACCGACCAGCTGACCGGTTTGCGAAACCGTCAGTTCTTCCAGGAGTTGATGGGTCATGTCATCGAGCGTGCGGTGAGAACCGAAAACAAATCATTCTCGTTATTGATGATTTCAGGTGACTTCCTCGATGTGAGCCTGCAACATCACGGTTCAGACGTGCGTGACCGGTGGATGCAGGAGCTAGCACGTATTCTCCGTAACAATATAGACATCAAGGACAGACTCGAGCAATCTATCGAACCTGCTAACTATGTTATTCGCTACCAGGGCGATGAATTTGCCGCAGTGCTGGAAGACTGCAACATGAAGCAGGCTCTGGAGTTAGCTTTGCAGATTCGAGCCTCGGTTGAGTCGACAGATCAGTGGGCCGGTGGCGTCAAAGGACTGACTGTATCAATTGGTTGTTCGACTTATCCTGAAGACGGCACGACATCCGAAGAGATGGTGGCGAAGGCGAGAAATGCCCTCCTCTATCTGAACGAGCAGATGGGACCAAACCAGATTTGCCATATCCAGAAAGTGCCACAAGGATACAAACCGTCCAAGAGAGGCTCCGCATTTAGTGGCGAGTTGGGCGTTCTGGACTGCGCTGGTTTGCTGCAGTCAATTGCAACAAGTCAGAAGACCGGCTTGCTGAGCGTACAAGACGATACCGGCAGACAACTTCTCGTCAGCTGGGAGAAAGGCAGACCACGTCATGCCAAACTCGATAATATCGTCGGCGTGCCGGCGATCATCGAGTTTGTAGTCACATTCGAAAGCGGTACCTTTACTTTTCAGCAGCGCCAGAATTATTCGCTAGACAACGCTGGTGATGACCTGGGAGAGTCGCTGGAACGCATACTGATGGAAGGCGCCCTGGCCGAAGACCATGTCCGAGCCGCCAAGCGATTGATACCAAATATGGAGCTTCTAGTTCGTGCAGTGCCCGGCATTGAGAATGCCTACCGCTGGCTGCGGTTGCAAGAAGATCGTGAAGTTACAAAAGAAGAACTCACATGCATGCGCAACTTGATCAAGTTGGCCGACGGTAGCAGAAGCTTGACTAAAATCTTTCTTGATATGAAAGACAGCCCTTCTTACATTGTCTGGCGTGCTGCTGGCGTTCTCGTAGAAAATCGCCTTTTGCAAGTCAAAAAAGTGTAACTTATAGCATTCGGCGCTACAATAACAGCAGCTCGCTGTATTGACCGAAACTGCATCCTAAACCCTCTGCCAAAGCTGAGTTGCAAGCAGAAGCGTCCGGCAAGTTTCGTCAAGTTAGAGTCTGGAGGAGGTTTTCGATGTCTCGATCTGTCTGGACTGGAATGCTGTCATTCGGGATGGTCAATATTCCCTCATATCTTGTCGCTTCAGATGACACAACTGAGGAAATAGAGCGACACGCACCGAATTTCGACGAGATTCGCGAGAGAAATAAGACCAAACGCGACTTTAAAATTCACCAGTTCACACAACAGCAGCATTTTTTCAAAGACCTAAATGAGCTGAAATCGCTGGCAATCCCTCCAAAGCACGTCATGCAGATCCACGGCTTTCTTCCAACTGCAGAGATGGATCCCGCTTGCTATGACAAGTCGTTCATGTTCCTGCCTGAAATTGCCGGAAGCGAACCTCTCGTTTTGCTCATCGATGCGCTTTCGGAAAAGGAGTGTATTGCCATCGGAACCATTTACTTACACAACAAGCCGGCCATGCTTGCTGTGCAGCCACGGCGCGGTTTTCTCTATGCGCATACATTGCTCTATCCGGACCAACTCGATCAACAGGGAAAGCCTCAATATTTAAACAGGACATTGTTTGAAGCTCTTGAGCTATTCGAATCAACGGCGAAGAAGTGCGCTGAAGATGAACATGAACATACGCACTCCACCACCGTTTAATTGGCGTCAGGTCTAATCCGTCCGATTCGATTTTTGCTTGAGCTGGCTGTTCTCAGGTGGACTGCCGGGCGTTTCGTAATGCGGAGTGGTGTGATTCTTCCACAGCATATTTCCAAGCACGCAAATCATGGAAAATATTATGATGCGTCTTATTATTCGAAATAGTTTTGGAGTTTGATCCATAATCGTAATGTCTACTTTAAGTTACGAGAGATTTGTAAAGCCATTAAATGTGACTGGCTAAGCAGATAAACCTGATATCGTTTTAAATCTATAAAAACCTTCCGGAGCCAGGATGATTATGTCCCAGCAGACAGACAGAGGCGTCAACAGTACCACAAAACGATTGCACAATATGCGTTTCGGTACGACCGTTAAAAGCGACGGTACGGTCCTTTTCAGGCTCTGGGCGCCAAGTTGCAGCCGGATTCAGCTGTTGCTTTTCAACAACATTGACGACGACAACGACAACAAAAACCGTAACAACAACAACAACAACAACAACAACAACAATGATGAAACGATGACGCCTATGGAAGCGATGGGAGACGGCTGGTTTAGCGCAACGGTGGCGGCAAAACCTGGCATGCTCTACAAATTCGTTACCGGAGATGGTCTGGCAGTACCAGATCCAGCCTCCAGGTACCAACCAGAGGATGTGCACGGACGCAGTCAGATTATCGATCCGACTTCTTTCAAATGGACAGATACGGACTGGAGGGGATTGCCCTGGTCTGAGACTGTTCTGTACGAACTGCACGTCGGCACGTTCACTTCTGAAGGGACTTTCGCAGCATTGTCGGACAAATTGGACTACTTAAAAGAAATTGGTATCACTGCTGTTGAGTTGATGCCGATTGCAGATTTCCCTGGCAGGTTCGGCTGGGGATACGATGGGGTTTTGCCTTATGCACCTGAAAGCAGCTATGGAACGCCAGATCAGTTGAAAATGCTTATTCAGCAGGCACATCACAAGGGTATGCAAGTCTTTCTAGATGTGGTCTATAACCACTTTGGTCCAGAGGGAAACTACCTGCATGCCTATGCCGGAGAATTCTTCACAGACAAGCATAAAACCCCCTGGGGCGCCGCTTTAAATTTCGAGGGACGCAGCGAAGTGCGCGAATTCTTCATCGAAAACGCGCTTTATTGGCTGGAGGAATACAACATAGATGGTCTCAGGCTAGACGCCGTGCACGCCATCAAAGACAACAGTTCCAGACATGTCTTAACCGAATTAGCAAGACGAGTCACTGCTGGTCCCGGAAGAGAACGCGCCAGGCATCTGGTTCTGGAAAACGATGACAACATAGCCAGATTTCTCGAACGAGATAAATCCCGACAGCCGGTGTTATACGCAGCACAGTGGAACGACGACATTCACCATGCCTACCATGTTCTAGCAACAGGCGAAACTGGTGGCTACTATGCGGACTATTTAGGCAACGAAATCGGCAAGGACACGCTTTCTCTCCTCGGTCGAGCTCTGGCTGAAGGGTTTATTTATCAGAACAACGCCTCCGCCTTGAGAGATGGCGAGTTGAGAGGTGAAAAGAGCGCACACCTGCCTCCGACCGCTTTCGTGTCTTTCATTCAAAATCACGATCAAATCGGAAACAGGGCCTTCGGTGATCGTATCGCTTCAATTTCGAACTCGGAGATGTTGATGGCTCTGAACGCAATTCAACTTTTAGCGCCGGCCATTCCACTCATCTTTATGGGAGAGGAATGGGCTGCGACAACGCCTTTTATGTATTTCTGCGATCTTGGTCCTGAGCTGGCGCCACTTGTAACTGAGGGGCGCCGGAACGAATTCGCCAAGTTTCCCGAATTCTCAAATCCAGAAACGCGGCACAAGATTCCAGACCCATGTAGCCCCGAAACATTTGGCAGCTCGAAATTAGTCTGGTCAGATCTGGAACAAACGAACCATCGCTCCCATCTGGAGCTTGTTCAGTCGCTGCTGAAATTGCGAAGGGAAAAGTTGATACCCTTAATAGCCAAAATCACATCCGCGCGAGCCAGCGTAGACCATAACGTTTTGCACGTTGAATGGAATGCAGGGAAAGAAACCGTCCTCGAGTTGTTCGCCAATTTGTCAAAGGATACACAAACTCTCAAACACTCCAGACAGATGGGGAGCACGCGGACAATTCTCTACGAAAGCACAATACACCTCTTAACACATCTGGTGAATGGCTCTATGCCACCTTATTCAGTGCTGTGGCTAATGGATAATCAAGGAGATCTCAATTGAGAACCGCTACGAAAACAGTATCACCTGCGAAACGCAAGCAGTGGGGTCTTCATGTTCGTGTGGCATCTATTCGCTCCAAACGCAACTGGGGAATTGGCGATTTCACTGATTTGAAGAACATTGCAAATTATGCAAACAGCAAGAATGCACATGTGCTTTCGATCGAACCGTTACAGCCTGTATACGCTGCCGAAGACTGGAATGGCGTCCTTTTCGCCTCACGCTCTTTTATAAGCCCCGCATATATCGATATAGAATTAGTAGCTGATTACGCGGAATCTGATGAAATTCACCGCCAAGTTCTGGCACCAAATTTCCAGTCCACGCTTGCCGCGCTGAGATCGGAGCCTCTGGTCAATCTAAGCGAAGTCCTGGCCTGCAAAACGTTCGTTTTGCAATCATGCTATCAGCATTTTAGAGAATGCCACATAAGCAAGAATTCGCAGAGATCTTCCGAATTTCGAGCATTCCAAAAGGAAAATGGGGACGCGCTTCGAGAATTTGCGTTATTTGAGGCACTGAAAGAAAAACTGGAATCCAGCACAGTCAACAAAAATCAAGGTTGGCGGGCCTGGCCGACAGCCTATCAGGGTCTTGATGCCGAAGGAACAGTAGAATTTTCACAGTCGAACCTGGAGAGAATTGAATTTTTCGAATATCTGCAATGGATTGCCCAGCAGCAGCTCCGTGCAGTAATTGAGTTCTGTCTGAACAAGCAGAACTTCTCCACACTGGTCATCCAGCAGCCAGATCGCATCGATGCCTCCGGGCCGGATTCATGGATCAGTCAATCCGGCGGCAGTGTGAAAGCCATTCCGTTGACAATCGATCACTCGATCAAGGGTAAAACTGATGATGATAACGATTTCGATGATCGCTCTGATCATGACGATTGCAGTGCTCGTGATGATGACGATTGCGGTGCTCGTGATGATGACGATTGCGGTGCTCGTGAAAAAGACGATACTGATGATCGGGATGAGGAGAAGGACGATGATGCTGATGAGACTGTACGTATCGTCTCGGATCACGAGAATCTGGGCACACTCAAGTCTGAGAGAGCGCGGATTATTTTTCTGCCTTTAATCAATTTTTTGCATGACAGAGGTGATCTTGCTCCACCCGATTGGCGCACCAAGCTTAATCAGGACCTCGAGAATCTGCTAGATGAACCGAACCTGGAGAGAATCATGCGAGATTTGAATAAATCTCGTCCACGGATATCGACCCAGCCCTCAACTGACGATCATTTAAATGCACTCCAGCAATTACCGCGGGCTACTTACCGATTTCAATTCAATAAAGAGTTTACTTTCAAGGACGCAGCAAAGCTCATACCCTACTTGTCCAAGTTAGGCATAAGTCACTGCTATGCGTCGCCGTTCTTGAAAGCACGCCCTGGCAGTATGCATGGATACGACATTATCGACCACAAACAGATTAATCCCGAAATCGGCACCGCTGATGATCTCAACAACCTGGTAAACAAGCTCCACGAACATGGTCTGGGTTTGATACTGGATATAGTGCCGAACCACATGGGCATAGGGCAAGTCAATCACTGGTGGATGGACGTACTCGAGAACGGACCAGCTTCTGTGTATGTCGACTATTTCGATATAGACTGGGCACCCGTCAAGCCTGAACTTTACGGTAAAGTCACTCTGCCTGTTCTCGGAGAATCCTACGGCGCAGTACTGAAAAGTGGACAATTCAAACTGCAATTCACAGAGTCGACGGGTTCACTGGCAATCAAGTATTACGAAAACGAGTTTCCCGTCAATCCGGCCACATACCCACAAGTTTTGGGCTTGAGGCTTGACGTTCTGAAAGAGCGACTGGGCAAGAATAACCTTCATGTAATGGAATATGAAAGCATCATCACTGCACTGGCGGCGTTGCCATCACATATGGAGCGCAGCCACTTCAGCGATCGCGTCAGGGAACGGCAAGTCCAGCTCAAGCGGCTTACCAACTTGTGCAAAGACAATCCCGAAATAACAAACTTCATCCAACAAAATTTAACCGAGTTCGAAGTTAGACATGACGACAAACAGTCTTTCGATCGTATGCACAAGTTACTTGAGGCACAAGCATACAGACTCGTCTTCTGGCGCGTCGCATCCGATGAAATAAACTATCGAAGGTTTTTCGATATTAACGAACTGGCAGCAGTAAGAACAGAAGATCCGCGCGTCTTCGCAGAGATGCATGACCTCGTTTTCAATCTTATTGGTGAAGGTAAATTGTCCGGGCTGCGCATCGACCATCCCGATGGACTATTCGATCCAGCCGCCTACTTCATTCAACTGCAGAGCAAAGCAGCAGAGCGACTCAACAAACCAGCACCAATAGAATCAGATTTGACACTCGGGCGAGAATCGCTGCCCATTTACATTGTCGTTGAAAAAATTCTGGCTCCTTTCGAGCACCTCGAGGAAGATTGGGCGGTGCATGGAACAGTTGGCTATGAATTTCTAAACAGCCTCGTTAACGTGTTTGTTTCAATCGAAAATGAGCACGCACTCGAGTCAACGTACGAAGCCTTCATCGGTCGAGTAGTGGACTACGAAACCGAAAAAAGAGCTTGCAAAGGTTTAATACTGGATACAGTGTTGGCCAGCGAACTTCATGTACTCGCACACAGACTCAGTCAAATTGCCGAGATTAGTTGGGAATACAGAGACTTCACGCAAAACTCATTGCGTAAAGCACTACGGCACATCGTCTCGAACTTTCCCGTCTATCGGACCTACGTAACACCACGCAAAGTCGACAAAACAGCCAAGCAATACATCGACTGGGCGGTGCGTTTGGCAAAACGTTTCGGCTCAGCTGTTACTCCGGAAGTCTATGATTTTGTTCGCAACGTGCTGTGCCTCGAAGCAGCAGAATTACCGGCAGAGAATGACGAACCTGCGTTGCAATTTCTGCAAGCCATGCAAACAATAGCTATGAAATTCCAACAGTTTACCGGTCCAGTTATGGCAAAAAGCGTTGAGGACACCCTCTTTTACCGCTTCAACAGATTTGTCTGTCTTAACGAAGTTGGTGGCGAGCCGGACAGATTCGGAATAACAGTGGCAAGTTTTCACCATCAGAATTTGCAACGTCAGTTGCGCCGCCCCTATGAGATGCTGGCTTCGTCCACACATGACACCAAACGATCGGAAGATGTGCGAGCACGCCTGGCTGTATTGTCGGAATTGCCTAAGCTGTGGGAGCAAAAGACATCACAGTGGTCGCGCATGAATCGCAGTCGTAAAACTGTCATTGATGATGAGCAAATGCCTGATGCCAATGACGAATACTTGATCTATCAAACCCTTGTCGGGGCATGTCCGGCTGGCGTTACAGGAACTGATTGGGTCGAGCCTTTTAAAAAACGAGTAACAGAGTACATCTTAAAAGCGGCTCGTGAGTCCAAATCTCACACAAGCTGGGTTAACAAGAACGCTGAGTACGAAAATGCGCTGACCTTATTCCTCGATAAAATCCTGGCTATATCGGCGACAAATCCCTTCCTGGATGATTTCATACAATTCCATAAGGCTCTTTGTCCGCTTGGTCTGATCAACAGCCTGGCGCAGGCGACATTGAAGTTTACATCGCCAGGTGTACCCGACATTTATCAGGGCAATGAGATTTTCGATTTCAGCCTCGTAGATCCAGACAACCGCCGACCTGTAGATTTTGGTGAACGCGCACACATGCTAAATCGCGTAAGCAAGCACATTGAAGTTGGGACGCTCGCGTCAGATCAAGCCATTGGCAAACAGGCAGAATTTCTGAAAAGCGTCCTGGATGAATTTGAAGACGGCAGTTGCAAACTTCTAGTGGTAGCAACTTCAATGGCGATTCGCAAACGCTTCTCAAATATCTACACCAGAGGACGCTACATTCCTCTGGATGTCAGTGGTTCAGCAGCGCAACACGTGATTGCCTTCGCAAGAGAACTGGATGGCAACTGGTCGATTACTGTGGTGCCGAGACTCGTATCAACTCTTCTGAAAGCAGACTGCTCTAGCAGACTGGAGGAGAGAACAGTCTTTGACATACTGTCGTGCGCTAGTGTTAGTGATGCCGGGTCCAAAAGTAGTGCAAATGATAGTGTAAGTGGCGTTACCAATAAAGGTACTAATGGCGGTCCCAATAGTGGTCCCAATAGCGGTCCCAATAGTGGTCCCAATAGCGGTCCCAATAGCGGTCCCAATAGTGGTCCCAATAGTGGTCCCAATAGTGGTCCCAATAGCGGTACTAATGGCGGTACTAATGGCGGTACTAATGGCGAGAATCTATGGGGAGACACAAAGATCTTCCTACCATCTGAGTTGGCCGAACACAAGCTTGTAAATTGCTTCAGCATGCAAATCTTAAACAACGCCGACAATGTTCTGAGATTATCGGATATCTTTAAACGCTTCCCAGTTGCGATAATATCATCCACCACTTAGTTGTTTAACAGGTAGCCAAGATCTATGCAAGTATCAGAAGGAAAGCCCTATCCACTCGGTGCAACATGGGATGGACTGGGGGTTAACTTTGCTATCTTCTCCGAAAATGCGACGAAGGTCGAATTGTGTTTGTTCGATTCTCAGGACGCGACACAAGAGTCCCATAGAATCACGCTACCGGAATACAACGCCCACGTCTGGCACGGATTTATTCGCGACATCCGACCGGGGCAGCTCTACGGATACAGAGTCTATGGACCCTATGAACCTGAAAAAGGAATGCGCTTCAATCCCAACAAGGTACTGGTCGATCCCTACGCTAAATCGGTGCCTCGCTCGGTAACGTGGGACGACTCTCTATTCGGTTACACAATCGGCAGCAAAGAAGAAGATCTTTCAATGGACAAGCGCGACAGCGCGCGCTTCGCACCATTGGCAGCAGTTATCGATCCATCCTTCATCTGGGGAGAGGACAAGCTGCCGCAGACACCCTGGAACAAAACAATTATCTATGAAGCACATGTCAAAGGTTTGACGATGCTGAATAAACAGGTTCCCGAAGAATTGCGGGGAACCTATGCGGGAGTAGCCAGTGCGCCTGTAATTGAGCACCTGACGAATCTTGGTGTCACCGCAATTGAACTCATGCCTGTGCACCACCGCACAAACAACCGCAATTTCATCGATCGAGGTTTAACTGATTACTGGGGCTACAACACCCTCTCATTCTTCGCACCTGACACGCGTTTCTCTTCTATGAAGGGACCAAATGAAAATGTGCAGGAGTTCAAAATGATGGTTCGAGCGCTTCACGCCGCCGGCATAGAAGTGATTCTCGACGTTGTCTACAACCACACAGTCGAAGGTAATCACATGGGTCCGACGCTATCGTTTCGAGGCGTGGACAACTTCTCGTACTATCGCACCGTGGACAAAGACAATCGATATTACATGGACTACACCGGCTGCGGTAATACACTGAATATGGTGCACCCTCGTGTAATTCAATTGATTATGGATTCGCTACGCTACTGGATTCAAGAGATGCACGTTGATGGTTTTAGATTCGACCTTGCCAGCGCTCTAGCGAGAGAATTGTATGACGTCAATAACCTTTCCGCATTTTTTGACGTCATTCAACAAGATCCAATCATCTCGCAGACCAAATTGATTGCTGAGCCCTGGGACCTTGGCGCAGGTGGATATCAGGTCGGGAACTTTCCGGTTCTGTGGACCGAATGGAACGGGAAGTATCGCGATACCATGCGGCAATTCGTCAAAGGAGACTTTGGTCAACTGGGGCAGGTTGCGTCACGTATGACAGGCAGCAGCGATCTATATGAGCATAGCGGCAGGAAACCGCACGCCAGCATCAATTTCGTAACCTGTCATGACGGCTTTTCGCTCCAGGACCTGGTCAGCTATAACGAAAAGCACAACGAAGCAAATGGTGAGGATAACCGGGACGGAGAAAGTCATAACAATTCCTGGAATTGCGGTGCCGAAGGAGAAACCGATGACAGGAACATCATCAAGCTGCGCTACCAGCAGAAGCGCAATTTCATGGCTTTGCTTTTCCTTTCTCTGGGTGTACCCATGCTCAGCGGTGGAGACGAACTCGGTAGGACACAAAAGGGCAACAACAACGCATATTGTCAAGACAACGAAATAAGCTGGTACAACTGGGATCTGACAGAAGACGACCAGGCTTTTTTCGAATTTGTGCAAAAACTAATTGGCATACGAAAAGAGCAGTTAGTGATTCATCGCAAAACATTCTTCAAAGGATCTGGTGCCGACGGCGCCATGAAGGACATCTTCTGGTTGAATGTCGATGGCAAAACCATGGAAGACAAAGACTGGACGGACGCGAGCAAGCGCGTTCTGGGTGTGCTCCTGGAAGGTGCTCAACTGATTGAAACGGACAAGATGGGAAGAACGGTGCAGGGAAACACGCTTCTAATCCTGCTCAATGCGCACCACGAAGATATACCATTCCTGCTGCCCGCACATGATGAAGGTGACTTCTGGCGACTTGTCCTTGATACATCCGAGAGTATCAAGAAATCAACCTTCCCTATGTCAAAGCGATTTACCCTCAAAGCACGAAGTGTTGTTCTACTTCAATTGGACAGAAACGTTTAGACGTATTGCATATGGATTTAGCCAGAACAATCAACCGCATTTGTCTGATCGGAAGAAGCCGCATATCTTGAGGGCACTTGTCTGATCGGATGAAGCCGCATATCTTGAGGGCACTTGTCTGATCGGATGAAGCCGCATATCTT
>RXJR01000017.1 GCA_003963305.1 Candidatus Melainabacteria bacterium
AGGCTGTGTCTGTGGTTGTTGCATCTGGGATGCATCCATAGGCTGTGTCTGTGGTTGTTGCATCTGGGATGCATCCATAGGCTGTGTCTGCGGCTGCTGCATCTGGGACGCATCCATAGGTTGGGTCTGCGGTTGCTGCATCTGGGATGCATCCATAGATTGCTGAGTCTGTGCGCCTGGTCCTTGTGGCAACACTTCGGACATGGTGGTGAGAAAATTCTGGTTGTTGAGCAAATCTGGATTCTGGGTCGAGGCTTGCATCAATCCAAGAATTCCCTCAGCGGGATTTGATTGAGCCACTGACAGCGCCTGGTTGGCGATGGCATTTGCATCGGTCGCTCCAGCCGCACTCATCGGCGTCTGCACAGCGGTGGTATCGCTCATAGTGCCGTAGGCGGGAGAATCGCTCGGCGGCGAGAATTGACTTGAATCTCCTCCGTTGTTTGTCGTTGCTGCGGGTTGATTTTCTACAATCTGCAATTGTTGCAAGAACGCCTGGCTCTGTACCGACTGCGGATTTTGCTGGGCTGCATCGAGCAAAGTCATGATGCCGCCGTATTGGTCACCCTGTTGGAGTTTCGCAAGCCCTTGCGATGCCAGATCTGAGCCGCCTCCAGGAATACTGGAGTCAGCCGCTCGCCCTGGAGCACCGGGATAGGAGGCTGCGAAAAGATTGTCGTTAACGTTTGGATTTTGGACTCCAGCTTGACCCATTGTGGGGTCGCCGGTCTGCGAGATCTCAGTGCTGGAGTAAGGGCTTGGCATTTGATTATTCCTCAAGGCGCAAAGAATCGGACGCACAGGATCTTGCAACGCTCTGGCGACGTCGTTTGTTTGTAGACTTCACTATCCGAGCGGGAGAGCGCTTCGGAGTTCGTCGGTATGGATTGGGCGGTCGAGGAAGATGTTAGTCCCGTGGTCTCACGTAAACAATACGGGAATTACGTAGTCTAACCTTAAATTGGCGACCAGCTCGCTCACTGCAGAGTCTTCTGCTCTGGACTCGTGAAACTGAGTGGGCCTGGTCATGTACTACCAGCATGGGTCTCAAACGCAAATTATCTTCAACTCAATGCCCTGATTGTCATTTCAGTTCAGGAAGGGGATAAAATCACAGCGTCAGCAACATACATAGGAAGAAGGTCATGGGCAATCCTGCCTTGAAGGTCCTGGTAGTCCGTACAGTTCATGAATACCGTTCGTGGCGAGATAAAGTCGGGGCGGCGACGGTCGGCTTTGTTCCAACGATGGGCGCTCTCCATGAAGGGCATATGGCGTTGGTGGAGGCGGCCAGGAAAACCTGCGACCATGTTGTTGTGTCGATTTTCGTCAATCCATTGCAGTTTGGTCCCAATGAAGATTACGGCAAATACCCGCGCGTATTTGAACAGGACCTGAAGCTCTGCGAGAAGTTTGGTGTCTCAGCCGTGTTTCATCCCAGCGTGGATGTGATGTATCCAAACGGTCAGATCGGAATCACGACCGTTCAGCCACCAGCTCAATTGATTGCGGGTCTTTGTGGCGCTTTTCGCCCGGGGCATTTTGTCGGAGTGGCTACGGTGGTCAATAATTTGTTGAACATCGTTCGTCCTGACTGTGCTTTTTTTGGTGAGAAGGACTATCAGCAATTGCAAGTCATCAAACATATGGTCGCCGATTTGAATATGCAAGTGCAGATTGTCGGTGTTCCGATTGTCCGCGAAAATGATGGACTGGCCTTGAGTTCGCGAAATGTGTATCTTTCGCAAGAGCAGCGCGAACTGGCTCCTCAAATTTATAGCGCTTTGACTGCTACCAAAAATTTGATTCGAAATGGCTCGACCGTTGAAGATGCTGTATCGCATGGCAAAGCAATTTTAACTGCCCTGAACGGCGTCGCGGTGCAGTATTTTGAGTGTTGTGATCCGCAGACGCTGCAACCGGTCACTGATCCGGCGGCACCATGCATAGTGCTTGTAGCCGCCAAATATGGTGACGTAAGATTGATCGACAACCTCGTCATTAACCCCTGACGGGCTAGATTTCGATTCGAGGGCGATTGCGCATCGTCGTCGGTGGTGTCGAGGTGGCAGTAATTATCGGCACAGCGACGACTGCTTTGACGAGCTTGCGTCAAGAAGAATTGTCGACGTCGACTGCGCTCTGTGACGTGCGTCGTCGTCGACAACGAGTGTTCAAAAGATCAGATTCGTTTTCAATTCACGCCCGATTCGGGCTAATCTGGAGTTGCTTTCTGTCTGCATAAGGTCTCTGATTGTTGGAGCGCCGACAGCGGCTTCGTGCAAGAATGAGCTGGCGAAATTGCCGCTTTCAATGCGTTTCAGCGCGTTTTCGAGATTTGATTCGGTACGACTATCAATTAACTCAGGTCCGGTAATTGCAGAGCCGTATTGTGCAGTGGTAGAAATTGCGCGACGCATCCCGTCAATGCCCTGGTCGAAGAGCAAATCGGCGATTAGCTTTACTTCTTTCAGGCACGATATGTAGGCTAGTTCCGGCTGATAACCAGCCTGTACAAGTGTGTTGAAGCTGGCTTTGATCAGCGCCGGTAAACCGCCGCAGAGCACTGCTTGTTCGCAAAAAAGGTCGGTTACCGTTTCTTCTGCGAAAGTTGTTTTGATGGCTCCGGCGCGAGTACATCCGATCGCTCGGGCAAATGCCAGACAGCGCGGCCAAGCCTGTCCGGACGCATCCTGGTGAACTGCGACAAGTGCGGGCAAACCCTTACCGGCTTCGAAGAGCGACCTCAACTGTCGCCCTGGTCCAGTAGGAGCCACGAGCAGTACATCAACATTTTCCGGCAAGTCTATAGTCTTGTGGTGCACAGAAAAGCCGTGCGCGAAAACGAAGACTTTATCAGCACTCAGGTGAGGTTTGATACTTCTGTTATATACGGCTGGAACATGCTCGTCTGGTAACAACAAGACGAGAACGTCACACTCTGCTGTTGCCGACTCGATATCGATTGGGTCAAATCCGTCTGCGCTCGCCCTGGAAAATGCATCGCCGTTTTTCCTTGCGCCTACCCGAACGTTTAACCCGCTATCTCGTAGATTGAGCGCCTGTGCGCGTCCCTGGTTTCCGTAACCAATGACGGCAAAGGACATTTTTTTCAACGTGTCAAGCTCAATATCTGTGTCGTAATAAATTTTGGCCATTAAATGCTCCATTTGGATATGGTTTGAGAAGGCTGGCGTCAAGTTTTTTGATATAGATTTCGAATTATATGTCTAATGCAACAATTATGTTGAACCCTGTTTAGTTCTGTGGATCTGCATGACAGCTTCGTTTCACGCGATCGAAATAAAAACATTAAAGCATTTGGAATTACCTTCATTACAAATCAGGTTAAACCTGATCGATTGGTATTGTGTTCGGATCGCATCATGTCTATTCTGATGGGGTGTTGTTCAGGTGTGGGTAACCGAAGGATATCTAGGAACTTTTGCCTGATGTGGTGCTGCCATATGCGGTGCCTTTTAATTCCGGGGGACTAACATGGTGGTTTCGGCCCAGTCTCAATCTACGACTTATTCTGCATTTCAGTCTATCGCTCAACTAAATTTTCAAACTGGACAATTGTGCATCATCGGTGATGGCGCTATCAGTCTTGCCGCTGGATGTATATTGTCCGGTGGAACGCAGGAGCTGCGAATTTGGGCTCCTAAACAAAAATCGGGACAGAACAAGCAGTTGCCAACTGAGTTCGAGGTCAGAGCCCGAGGCGCTCATTCAGTCGGAATACGCCAGAAGACATCGTTTTCGGTAACCAGTGATGATTGCAAGACCGCCATGGGAAGTGCGGAGGCTATCGTGATTGCCTCTCCTGCCACTGAATATGGTGTATTGGCGAAGACGCTGGCACCCTTCTTGAAGATTGGACAGACGATATACCTCGTCAATGCCCCCGTTGCAGGCGGGCTGGAATTTTCCAATCGAATCAAAGCAATAAATGAAGACTTGCAATTGAACGTCATTGAGCTCGGTGGGTTGTTCGATCAGGCAAGAATCGTAGACAACGTCCTGCTTATTACGGGTCAACGCGACAAAATCAGTATGTGTGGAAATTCCCGCAATGAGACCCGTCGTGGACTGGAAATCGCTAACAATCTTTCTCGCGAATTGGTTCCATGTTCGAATGTTTTCGAGCGCGGGTTTAGCGAAGTTGAGCGGTTGATCAGACCGGCTTTGTTGCTGTTTGCCGTGCTAGGTGCCCGCGGCAGAGAGCTGGACTGTATTTCTAACAGCATTAATCCGGCTCTTACTTCTGTGGTGGCGTCCATGGAGACTGAGCTGCAGACGCTGGCGAGAGCCTTTAAATGCATCGTTCACAATTTCTTCGATACGCTTAATGACTTCAGTGGCGCAGAAGACGCTGATTGCCTCGACCAGGCGCTCATCAGTGTCGCTCGCAGTTTGCTTGTGCAGAGTTTGTCTCCGCAAACAAGCAGTGACTCAATCCCTGTGGACGTTGCCATTGACATCCTCAAGCGGGATGTATGCGAGACGCTCGTGCTGATCTCCGAACTTGGGCGCTTGTCAAGAACTCCTGTGCCTGTGATAAATAGCGTCATTCAGCTAGCTTCGACAGTTTCAAAAACCGATTTGGAAAAGCAGGGTCGCTCCTTGAGCGACCTCGGGTTGCTTGGTTTCGACTTCCATGAAATCGGTGAACTGATTAACGCCTGATCACGTTTTTGCCTGAAACTACGGCTGGTTCACAGTTTTGCGTGGGTGTCGATTGCGCTAGCTAGCGGTACTTTCTTTCTTACACGTCCTGATGGCTGATGATACCTTGTTTTTGGCATGTCAAGCGGCGCTATTTTGGGTCTGGACACCGTAAGTGGTGCCAAATCCGGTTGTCATGATAATTGCATATTTAACCACCTTGTCATTAGTCTTAAGTGTTTTCTTTAGTTCGCTTATCCAGGCTTTTTTACTTTTCTCTTTTAGTTCGCCCTGACTGCTAACAGCAATTTTCCGTAAGTCCTCACAGATTCTTGTGGTGACACGTAGCTTAGTACGTTTTTCCGACTATCGATCGTGCTGTCACGGTCGCAAACACCCAGTGACTGCATGTGGTGGGACTTCCTGAGAGGGACGACCACATGTTGGACGCAGGCTACCCCGAAAGCAACTGCCCATGTTCAAGTTTCCGCACTTGGATGTTACGGCGCAGCTTGGCATTACGCCCATCTGCCTGGTTTCCGACTCGGAAATCTGGACCCACCTCGTAACTCCAACAGTGAAAGGTCTGCTTGGCCCCATCGTTTCGCAGGCCGCGCCAGAGGTTCTTGAGACTGTTCAAGGTAAATTCTCTGGCGACGAAGTTTCAAATCTCAACGACCACCGACTCTACGGTGGTAAAACCGGGTTCGTGCGTCACCCGTACATCTACAGCATGTACAAGACGCTCAACGGTGCTTTCATCGTCAAGCGCGACGGCGTCAAGTTCGAGGCGTTCTGCTGGTACGGCGATATCGACCGCTCCCCTGAGCTCATACTCAAGGCGGCGTTGCGCGATCGTCGGTACGATGGAACTCCACGTGCCAATGACACTGCTCTCGTCGACTTCCCATACGACGACCCGAAGCACAATGCTCCTCTGCACTCTGAGCTGAAGTCTGTCGAGTTGTCCATCTACGGTTTCATGCCGGGGTCTCGCATCGTCGACGCCACGGGTGAGCCGGAGTTCGACCGCTTCTTCGCCAGCCCCTTCAGCTTCGCGGACAGACCAGAGCTTTTTCTGAAGTACTTCAACCGAGCTTGGAACACGAAACGGGCACCCGGCCAACACGCTGCACCCATCAGGGATGTGGCGAGTCATGCCCTGCCCGGCTTCGAGCGCATCGCCCGAGCCCATGGATACGACGTGATCGAGATGGCGGCCAGCCACTACCACGTCGCGAAATGGGCGCAATCTGGTGGCTACGTGTTCTCGAGCTCGGAACAGGCGCGTGAGTTTGCGTCAATGACCGAGGGGCTGGCAGCCATTCGCGCTGCTGGTCATCCGCTCACGCGTTCACAGCAATCGTGGGCCTGCGTCGCCCAGAACCTGCCCGCTGAGCACATCCCCGCTGCGCTCAACATGCATGGACCACTCTGGATGCAGGACAACCTCGGTCAGAAGTGTCTCTGGGTGCATAAGCCCCTGAGCGAAGCTGCTCATCGACTGCTGTCTGCCCGCATTTAATACGACGTTCGGTCTAAGCGCAACGAAACAATGCGCGTCGGCATTGCCGATACCGATTCGGGTTCAGCCGGTTGACACCAATAGCGGTGCTAACCGGCTGTGCCTATCCGCCGAATTTGAGGACAACCCTTATGAGGAAATTCACCTTTCAACGGCTCGACGTGCTCGAGTCTCTCGGCATCACGCCGCTTACTTTAGTCACAGATGAGCAAATCTGGACTGAACTTTTCACCCCGATGACGAGGGCTCTGCTCGGCGACATTCTGGACTTCACCCGAGGTATCAGAGAGACCGTCGAAGGAGACTTTCCGGGTGACCAGGTCTCGAACTTGAACAACCACCTGCTGTATGGCGGGCAGAGCGGATTCGTCCGCTTTCCCTACCACTCGACGGTGTATCGAACCACCAACGGTGCCTTCGTCGTCAAACGCGATGGTGTCAAGGTCAAGGCCTTCGGCTGGTTTGGCGATTACAAGAACGGCAACGCCGAGCTGATCTTCATGTGCGCCTTGCGTGATCGTCGCTTCGACGGCACGAAACGCGCCAACGACACGGCTCTGCTCGATTTCGAGTTCGACGACCCCACGTACAACAGCCGCCTTGCCATCGATGGAAAGCCCATCGACGCCTCGGCTTGCGAACTCTCCGCTTACTGCTTCATGCCTGGTTCTCGCATCGTCGATGCGACTGGCGACGCCGAATTTGACCAGTTCGTCGAGAAGCCGTTCACCTTCCTGGATCGACCGGAGCTGTTCTTGAAACTGTTCTGGCGCGCCTGGAACACCAAGCGCTCGCCCGGGCAGAATGCGGTGCCGATTCCGGACGTCAGCAAGCTTCTGCTGCCGGCATTTGCTCGCATCGCCAGGAAGCTCGGTTATGACTTCATTCAGAACGCGCCCAGTCACTACCACGTGGCGTTGTGGACGCGGAAGTACGGCTATGACTATGTCGACCCTGCACAGGCGAAGGTCATGGCTGAACTGGCTGCCGGCATCAAGCGCCTCAAAGCAAATGGTGTCAAGCTGACTCGTTCGCAGGAGTCGTGGGTATGTGTCTTGCAAAGTCTTCGCGAGGACCTCATTCCCGAGGAACTCAAAATGCATGGTCCGAAGTGGCCGCAAGACAACATCACTCAGGAAAACCTGTGGATGTACCAGCCTCTGCACGATGGTGCGAAGCAGCTGTTTCCGAAGAAGTAATTCGGCTCAAGCACTTCCATGAGCTGGAGTGAAGGCAAGGTGACGGGCTCTGCCCCGATCCTTGTTTTCATTCATTTTGTTACTAGAGCATATAGCAGGCATTGCATGTGGTGGCTTGGTCGGGAGTGAATTTTGTCGCCTCAAGCAAAGAATTGCGACGTGTATCTTTCCTGATTAAGCGCCGTCATTGTTTGTCCGATGTATTTGCCCGGAATGTCCAGGTGCCGCACATTGGTCGATGCGAACACGATAGAGCGTTGCGCCATGGCTGCACCGTGTCTTCCCACTTGATCGCCACCGCTGTAGTCGGCTACATAGTTGTTTGTCGGCAACCCTCTGGACCTCAGCAGTGACGCGACGAAATTAGCCTGTGCGCGGCTGTTTGATGCAGTTGAGCTGTTGGAGAAGTTATAGAATTGTTTTCGTCCTGCGCTCAGATCGGCTATGTTGTTTTGCAACCATTGATCGAAGCCATGCCTGTCATATAGCGAGTCGAGAAGAGTAATGCTGCGTACTTTGTTGGACAAAGCAGGGTTTCGGTAGATTTCTTTTTCGGTTGGTGAATACCCTGCCGAGTGGGCAATTATGTCTACTCTATCGATGTTTGAAAGGGATGCGCCCTGTAGAGCAGGAGTCTTTTGCAGCGTTTCCTGGACCATAGCGGCAAATTTGTTTTGTTGCCCGAGAGTGCCGGAATTGCCGCTCCTAGACCCCGGATTGGTCTGCCATTCCGGTAACATGAGCACTGTATTTGGTTCCGCGTGTGACATCATCTCTCGGATTTGGTTTTTACTCAAGGCACTGGTGACTGTGCTGCCAAATCCATGGTTGTAAACCGCAAGATGAATCGGTTTCGACGGATCGAAATCGCTTCTGACGTACACCAGCGCATCCGCGCCTGCATGATTGCCGACTCTGTTATCCAGTCGCAGTTCTTTGAAGGTGCCATCGGTGACGGTCTGAGAGCCGCGGTCTGGTCGTCCGATACGACTATCGAATCTTTCGGTGCCGGGTCGATCGAGTGGACCCAGGCTCTGGTCATAAGACCTCGGCTGTTGATAGCGTTGATCCTGGCTCTGGTCATAAGACCTCGGCTGTTGATAGCGTTGATCCTGGCTCTGGTCATAAGACCTCGGCTGTTGATAGCGTTGATCCTGGCTCTGGTCATAAGGTCCTGGCTGTCGATAGCGTGGATCCTGGTAACGAATGGACTCCTGAGTGGGACCACTGTAAGCAACGTCCTGAGTTGCACCTCTGTAAGGAGCCAAATCCTTGTTCTGTCCACGGTAAGGACTTATTTCCTGGTTCGGTCCATATGAAGCTTGATCGGATGCTTGTCCCTGGTTCCAATTTCCGGAATCTCTATAAATCGGCGGTGGAACATAAGGCACCGCATCCGGTCGATAAGTGGGGTCTGGGTATTGCCTTGGCGCAGGTGACGTGAAGTTGTCGCCCGACGGGCTAATGCCATTTTGATTTAATTGCGGCGCTCTTCTAGGCGGATAAGGGTCTCCGAATTGGAGCTGATCGCCTCCTGGTGCAGTTGCGCGCTGCTGAGTACGAAGATGCGCGGCCTCTGTCGTGTGTCTCTCCTGCCCGGAGCCGACCCGATGTTGGGGTGTCGGGGGGTAATGGACCGGCGGTACTTCCAGGCTGTGGCTTTGCGAGTCGGGGTGCTTACCACGCCCGGACACCTGGTGTTCGTTCTTTCGCTCGCTGTGCTCCTTTTGTTCCTTATGCTCTTTCGAATCTTTATGTTCTCTATGGTCCTTTTCGTCCTTGTGGCCTTTTTGACCCTTTTTGTGCTCAAGATGCACCTGATTATGGTCATCGACGCGCAGATGAAGGTTCGGTAGATAACCGTCTTTATGCAGTTTTTGCTCGACTTTGTGCACATCATGACCGAATTTGTCGTGATGAACGACGCCCTGATGCGAGTCTAGCTTCTGAAGCTTATGCAGTTCGTCGTGAATGACAGAGCGAGTTCGTTCGCCATGATGGAGGCGAGCCTCGATCTCGTGAGCGATGCGCGTGGCATTATCGTCGTGTCGTCGGTCTGCAGTCAATGTAGTAATCCTTGTGACATCATCTTATGGAGACAAAGTTACCAGTATGTTACGGGGCTACGCGCTCGGGCGCAGGTTGCCCAGCGGCGTTTCGGTATCCAGTACGTCGAAGTCATGAAACTTTCTCTTTTCGTGGGGTTTGTCAGTCCTTATGGCTGTTTCTTTGCGGATGCTGCCGTCCGTGTGTTGCGTAAAGAAGCCCTTACCTGTATCGACTGTGTAGCTGCCATCAGCATTGTGTTTGGCGATGATCCGCCCTGATGGGTCTTCGACGTTACCGTTCAGCTTGCCTACATTTGGTGGCAGTATGTGCACGGCCATGTTGTTTTTGAAGGTGATTCGCATGCAGTTGCCGATATCAACTGGTTTTCCGCCGTCAGTTGTAGAGATAATGACGCCGTTTCCGTAGTCGACAGTCGTCGTTTGGGCGCCATCTTTTTCGACTGAATGTTTTCGGACAACTCCCGCATCCTGCAGATCACGATTGCTGGCAACTTTTCCGGTGCGTTCTTGGCTCGATGAATCGGCGATTTCCACTGCCGGCAAAATGCCACGCTTCAAGAGCAGGCTATCGCACAAGTCGGGCTGCGTTTGCGGAAAACCTTTGATGTCGGCAAACAGATCAAGAAATTTGTGGTGGCTTGAATGGTGCGCATCTGCTGATTTCATTTCTTCGACGTGATGATGTTTGCTCATTTTTCAATAACTCCACGTTAATGCTGCCCTCTTGAGAGGGGCTCTAGTTGTGCTGTATGCCATGATTTGGTGTGGGTATTTATCTGCCCGATGCTTAGACTTTAGAGAGATGCTGTATCAAAGTTGTTTACGCGGTCTCAGTTGATGCGAACATCTTGGCCCTGTGGGGTGAATGCCCAGGCGACGCCGTTTGATGCATGAAATTCGAGCACGCCCTGATTTACTTTGAAATCACCTTCCCAGACCGTCTTGCTGTCTCTATTGATCCAGGACACTTTTCCGTCTTTCATCTGTCGCTCCCAGTGTCCGAGTCTTCCATCGATCTGGTCGAGTTGCCCCGCACTGTCGTAGTGGAACTTTCTGGCATGACCGTCACCAGCAGGTGCTTCAGTTAGTCGACCATCTTTGTCGAATGAGAATTTGCCTGATGCATCTTTGTAGCTATAGGAGCCGTCATTATTGACTTTTAGATCAGTTACTTCTCTGGAGCCTTTGACTCCCTCTGTGGTGACAGTCCATTTGTCACCGAATTTCATGAAAAAATGACCGTGGTCATCTGAGACCGTGAAGACATCACCTTTCTCATCGAGCTGGCGGCGCATGTGTCCGTGGTTGACGTATACGGCCTTGCTGACTCGTTCGTCCTTCGGTTGTTCATTTAACTGCGCCAGCAGATGGTCGGTGCTGGGAAGTCCACAAATATCCCTGGCGTTTACCGTGTTGGCGCGGAAGACGTCCAGTGATTCTCGGCATGACATGTAATTTTGTAGTAAGTCGGGAGTGCGTGTTGATTGCATTTTGCCATCGTTAATTTCTATCCGACTGCTATTCATTTCACCCATGGATAAATCCTCCGAACGCCGCTTGTGTCTTGATGAAGCGAACCTTACACCTGTTCTGTATACAAGTTGTTTATGTCTCTGTCGGCTCTTGACTGGAAAATATGGAACGGGCTGAAAGCGAGACTAGGTGCCCTCTAGCGCTGCTGTCAGCCGTCCATTTCTGGCGAAACCAATTAAATTTGTGGGTTGGCAAGTCTCGTCAGTCGAGTGCATAACCGATGCAGCAAATCTAACCGGCTTTTGTATCAAAGTTGTTTATGCACTTTCTCGTGGAATCGTGAACCAGAAGGTGCTGCCGCCGCCGTCTGTGGGTCTGACACCGATGGCGCCACCATGCTGCTCGATGATGGCTCGGCAAATCGGCAGGCCCAGTCCCGTGCCTTTCACTTTTGTCTTTTGACCGCTGGCAGGTACCTGTTCGTATTTCTCAAAAACCTTTTTTTCGTATCCTTCAGGAATGCCTGCACCATGGTCGATGACCTGAACCTCTGTGAATTCAGGACTCTGTGCCACCTTGATTTCGACTGCGGTGCCTTTCGGTGAGAACTTGATTGCGTTTGACAGGAGATTTACTAATACCTGGATTAGTCTGTCCGAGTCTGCAAGAACCTTGACGGCTGATATCTCTGTGGCTTTCAAAGTAACTTCGTGATCTTCAGCAAAGCCACGCACCGCCTCGATTGAATTCTCTACCACATCGGTAATTTTTACGTCCGCGTAGGTTATGCTCAGCTTGCCTGCTTCTAGCTTTTCCATATCGAGCAGATCGTTGATTAACATGATCAATCGAGAAGCGCTTGATTCTGCGCTCCGGACTCTTTTTTCGCCGCTTTCATTCAATTTGCCGTACAGTCCGTGTGAAATGAGAGTCAACGTTGCTTGCAGAGATGTTAGCGGCGTGCGCAGCTCGTGGCTTATCACGGCGAGGAACTCTTGTTTCAACTGCTCCAGTCTCTTTCTGTCTGAAATGTCGTGTGCAACACAGAAGAGAGTTTGTTCAGATTGATTCCAGCGTATTGACCAGAGCATGTGAGCTCGCTGTTCAGCGGGACCGACGACTAGATTTTCGATAATGATTGGTCCGGACGCCTCTTTGATTTGTGCAATCGTGTCGCGGAATTTTTGAACGTCTTCGCGGGCGATGATGTCTGCATAATGGCGTCCGATCAGGTCATCGGCTGCATACCCCCAGACTGTTAATGAAGCTGGATTGACGGCTCTAAATCTTCCATCTGAGCCGATCGAGCAAATTACATCAACGGCATTGTCCAGAATAGCGCGTTCTTTTCGCATCGCTTCGGCGAGATTGTCAGCCATGGCATGAAAAGCTTGATCCAATTTGCCCATTTCATCGTCGCCTTCCAGCGTGGCGAGCAGAGGTTGGTTCGAAGCAAGCAAAATTGTGTTTTGCATTAACTTTGTCATTCTGCTTGTTGTATTGCGCATAAAGAAGACCAGTAGTGCTCCTACGACGACAGCAGCAATCGCACCGGAGAGCAGAAACCACCTGATTCGGTTGATGCTTTGGGCTTGTTCTGCTTCAGTAACGGCATTTTTTGATGTTTCGCCGGCAACAAAATCGTGATGTTTATTTGTAAAATCGATGCCCGCCTTGTTGAACTCCTTATAGATAGCCGTTCCTTCGATAGCGCTGATATTTTCGTCGGCCTTCAATCGCCGTGCAAAATCTTTTAAAAGCGTTATCCCTTTTTCTGCTGAGTTTTGAACCAGTTCAAGAGAGGCCAGTTCATCGCGATCGTCTTTCAGCAGTTCTTTCAAGTCACGGAAATTTTCCTCACTATGTTCTAGATGTTGCTCAAATCGGCGCCTTGAGCCTTCGCTCTTTGTGTATTTAAAGAAAAGCAGTTGCGAACCGGCGTCGTAATAGTCTTTCAGCAGGGCATCCGCTTTTGAGATGATTGTTTTGGAGCGGTCGACTTCATGCGTTTTCTGTTCAGCTTGTATGAGCAGAATTGTCAATGAGCTCAAATAGAAAAGCATCAGCGCTATCGGCACGCCAACCAGGATCAGCCCCTGGTGCCAAAGCTTTAAATTGATCCGCATGACATGCTCCGCATTCCCGTCTTCATATGGTACTTGCTAATATGGCAGTCGATGGATCTGAAGAGACGCTTGTCTAATGGCAAAAATACTGATCGTTGAAGACGATAAACAACTCTCCGAGTTGATTGTTGACTGGTTGACCGGTGAAAAGTACACCCCTGAGCCGGTTTACGATGGCGACGAAGGATTGGAGCGTCTGAAATTTTACAAATATGATGCGATAGTTCTTGACTGGGAATTGCCTGGTATTTCTGGTCCGGAAATTTGCAATCAGTTTCGCAAAGGCGGCGGGCAAACGCCAATTCTCATGCTTACCGGTAAAAAGGAGATTGAGGATAAAACCACCGGTCTTGATGCGGGCGCTGATGATTATCTGACCAAGCCGTTTCATATGCAGGAATTGTCCGCGCGCTTGCGCGCATTGTTAAGGCGCGGCTCTGTTGATGTGAGTCGTACCGTTCTTACAGCTGGTCATGTTTCGCTTGATCCAGTGAGCAGGAAAGTTACCTCGCAAGGCAACGAAATCACTCTGCAACCACGCGAATATGCGCTGCTTGAATTTTTACTCAGACACCCAAATCAGCCGTTCAGTGCCGAGGCTATTATGGACCGAGTCTGGTCCTCCGAGTCCGATGCATCGCCGGATACTGTGCGTTTGCAAATCATGAGATTGCGGCACAAAATCGACATCGAAGGTAAGGAGTCGATGGTGCGCACAATCCACCGCGTCGGTTATATGTTGGTGCCGGGGTCTTGATTGAGAACCAGACAGGTGCTCTTCCTTCAGCCCTTGTTCAGTTCTTCGGTGACCAATCGGCGCACCAGGTTTCCATCTGCTACGCCTTTCATCTGAGGCATGATCAATTTCATAATTCCGCCTGGATTCCGCTCTTGTGGCTGCGCTTCAGCGATTACCTTGCGCACTGCTTCCAGCACATCTGCTTCGGATTTCTGGGCGGGAAGATAGGTCATCAAAATATCCCGCTCTTTGACTTCCTTTTCCATCAGCTCTGTGCGCCCGGCTTTGGTGTATTCGGCGATGGAATCATTTCGCTGTTTGACTTGCTTTTGAATGACAGCCAGCTCTTCTTCGTCGGTCAGTTCTTCTTTGCCGACTTCGGTACGCTTGTATGTGAAAGCTGACAGAGTGGCTCTTATGGTGTCCACTCGCACCTGGTCTCGTGCTTTCATTGCTTCTTTCAACTCTGCCGAAAGCTGCTCTTTGAATTTCATCTCTGTTCCTTTTTTCCTTTTCTCTTTCAGTTCTTTGTCTTTGGATCAGTCCATTGTATACCCTGCTAATCCGTCTCCAGATACGTCAGCGCTGCGCTTGTCAGGAGAGCAGCGCCGATGGGCAGGCAGTCTTCATCTATATCAAAATTTGGAGTATGTATCTTCCTTCTGTCGCCGGCGATTTCAGCACCCAGAAAGAAATAGCAGGAAGGTATCGCTGCTGAGAAAAAGCCGAAGTCATCGGCGCCCATTTGCAACTGTGCAGGCTTGACATTATTCTCACCGATCAACTTGGCAGCGCAGTCTTTCACCAGGTTCGTGATGGCCGGGTCGTTGATCACGGGCGGATTATCTTGAACGTAATTCAATGAATAACTGCCACCGAGTATAGTGGCAATCTCGCAGGCTTGACTCAGTTCGTATTTCAATTTCTCGTGTAAAGATGCGTCGAAATACCGGGCTGTACCGGTCAAAGTAACTTCTTCGGCGATAATGTTGTGGCGATAAGTTGTGCTTTTAATACCGCCCAGTGACATCACCGCAGGGTCGAGAGCAGACTTTTTTCGCGAAATAATGGTTTGAATTGCCTGGACAACTTGAGCTGATAAGACTATGGCGTCTATGCCATCTTGCGGGTAGGCACCGTGACTTTGACTGCCGCGAACGCGAATATCGAATGAATCGCACGCTGCTAGAAACTGACCCTCTTTTATCGATATTTCACCCATGGGAACATCTGGAAAAACGTGCAGAGCAAGCATTGCCTGGGCTCCTGCAAGTGCGTTTTCAGCGATCATCATCGCCGCACCTGACTTGCCCTCGTCATTGACCATCTCTTCTGCGGGTTGGAAAAGAAACCTGACCCGACCATTCTTGAAGGCACCCGACTGAAACGCCGATGCCACAAGGGAGGCAGCGCCGAGAGCGCAAGCCACATGAGCATCGTGACCGCAGGCATGCATCACTCCTTGATTTTGGGAGCCATACTCCAGTCCCGGCGTCTCTTCGATTGGAAGAGCATCTAAATCGGCTCGAATGATGATTGTCTTGTCGTTGCCGCTATCGCTGCCGATGTCCGCGATCAGTCCTGTACCGGCAATTCCTCGCGTAACTTTGAAGCTCAGTTTTGCTAAAGTGTCGCCGACAAGGGTGCTGGTCTGCTTTTCGCAAAAGCTCAGCTCGGGGTTGGAATGTATGGCACGTCGCCATCCGACTATGGTTGATTTGGCTAAACGGGCTTGCTGCAACAGATCTTGTTGGAAGGCGGCTTCAGTTGTTTTCAAAGTCTAATCCGTCAGGCGGTGGCAAGGGAATCGATAGGGATGCGCAAAAGTTCAGAGATGAACAGTTTTGCTTTATTGTAAATCCCTTCGCAGTGACTTTCTCGTGGACCCTCAACATTAAGAACACGAATGTTGTTATCGATAATCCAATCTACGATTTCATCGAAATTGGTATTGGGTTCGTTCAGGTCAACGAGCAAAAAGGGTTTATGGTAGTAATCACAGCAACTTTTTGTCTGATACGCACCGCCGATAATGGTTCCCCAGGCGATTACGAGGGTGCCGTCTGAATCTCTGGCGTTCCACTCGGTACGCTGGTCGTACTCGGCTACGAAGGTCTCGGTTAACGGATAAATTGCCGGAATAACGCCATCTTCGGCTTTTCGTGTTTTGGGACACCAGCCGCCGATATTCACGCCTGCCTCGATGGCTGCGTCAAGGGCCGCTCTTTCCACGCCTGTTTGTCCGCCTGCAATTAGTCGAGTGATCACGTCACTGCCTCACAAATTTCGGATTCTGACAGTTTACAAGTAATCCGTCTGGAGTAATGACCCTGTTGCTCGCTGTTTTGTTTCATGCAGTTGGATGTCGGTGGAACTGTAGAGCTGTAAGCCGGTTACTACTAGAGTATATAATATAAATTCTCAAAAATTTGAAAAGAGTGGAACTGGTACTGGAAGTGGTGTCTTCAGTGCCTTCTGAAAAGAGATGGAGATGCGGGGAGTTTTCCTCGCATCTCGCTTTTGGTGAGCCGAGATCATCGCTTGCCTTCGAGATCCTCGTAGCGAATGATGGCGACGACGAAGGCAAAGAATACGATCGCGCTGATGATGATGCCGCCGATCAAAGATGCCAGCATCGTCCAACCGAAGTACGCCGCGGCAATGCAGCTCAGAATCGCCCAGCCGCTTGTCGTATTGACGATGGTGCGGTTGTGGCGGTTGAAGAGACCGTAAATCAGTGCGGCAGCGGCGACCACTCCGAACATGTTCGCCAGAATGATTGGCATCAACCCATTCTTGCTGAGACAAGCGACGAGAATCGCGTCTGTCTGCAGAAAGCCAAGAAGGCAAGCGATGATGGTGACGATGCCGAAGAAGTTTTTCTGTGCCATTGAACCATCCCTGGTTAGGCGCTGAGTCTGGAGTACGGTCAACACACGAGCCGGGCGACTGACAAAATCTGTCGCCCGGCTGCGTGGGCCAGGATCAGAGCCCGTCGATGTGACGGCCGCGCTGATTCTCGGGGCTGTCCGGGTCGGACGAGCTGCGGCGATCGTCGGCTTCGCGGGGCTTGTTCCGCTCCTCGATCCAGCCTTGCAGGTCGTAGAAGACGAAGCTGAGGAAGAACCACAGCACGAATCCGACCAGCACAGATTGACCAGCGACAGCGACGACGTCACCGCCCTTGAAGGCAGTCGACAACACGCTGAAGCCGAAGTAGAAACACATGATCCAGAAGGTGAAGAGACCTCCGTAGACCACAGATTGACCAAAGCGTCCCATGATGTACCTCACAACATCGCTGCGCGATGTGTTTACACTGCCGGCGTTCCCATCTAGGCGAGCAGGATACTGACCGAATGCATCACTGTTCTGCCAAACCTGGCGGAACAATGGGCGGAAGTAGTGATGCGTTCAGTTTTTTGGTGTTCTTAAAGCTTTAGTGGACGAAGGAAAGATGTCTGCATCGTAAGCGTGCCGGCACCCAAGTGCAAGAGGGCACGGGCGCAGCTCTTGTAAACGTTGTTAACTGTTGACGGGGCGTACGCCAGGCACGTGAGGCGGAAACACCTCTAGCGCACTGTTGCGGGGCAGGTGTTCATGACGGGTCGCTTTACAATCCGCCGTGCCTGAGGCGCTACAGATCTAGCGCGGCTACGTCATTGCTGAGGTCGGGTGCGACATGAGGTTAGCGGTTCGGGGGCGCGTCGGAACTGTCAGTCAGCAGTGAAGCAGGGGATGGCTTTGTGGTCGGTTTAATTACCGGCCAGTCCTGGGCGTTGGCTCGATACCGACCGCCTGGGGATTGCTTACTGACCGGTCGCCCTGCGGGTGGGCTCATTCACCGCACAGCCCGGGGGGGCGCCACGGTTTTCCATGTTCAGAGAGTGCTCGGCATCAGATCCATACCAGATACTACTCGTGGTGGCGATATGCAATAGATATACCTGCCTGGTGACTCCGAATTTAGTGGCATCAATTTTTTTGCTTTTCAAGATCTAGGGAAATGGCCATGCACCACCTGTGGTTAATACCTCCTGAAAGTGTCATTAGTAGCTGCTTCAGGTGCAGTGTCTTATTTTATCGGTATATGGCTGGTACTATATGAGCCATCAACAAGATGGTATCGCCGGTGAAGATTTTTACTCATGGCGAATATATTGTGTTATCCTTCGGGATGTGTTGGAGGCGTCACTAGAAGGAGCATTTATGAGAAGAGCACCTCTTAACGCTATCGTCGCGGGTGTTCTGTCAATCGGACTTTTGTTGCCCGCCGTAGCTCAGACTTATAACGGCCAAAAGTTGGAAGGTCATGTGACCTACGTTCCGATTGGTACAACGCTTGATGCGTGTTTGACCAGTCCAATTGATAGTTCTATTGCGAAGCCAGGCGATTTATTCAACGCCAGGTTGAATGCCCCTCTGTATTTAGGCAGCGATTTAGTGTTGCCGCCGAATACGGCTTTGGAAGGCTCAGTTACCTCTGCTGATAAAAGTGGTCTGGCAGGAAGTAACGGTAAATTGACGATGCGGTTGACTGCTGCTATGACACCAGACGGCATTCGTTATCCTCTCTCTGCCCTGATCACGGCAAGTCAGCCCAGTGCTGATGTTGTGCATGAAGATAAGCAAGGCAATTTGAAAGGAAGAACGACTGGTTCAACAGTTAAGTCCGGAGTTCTGCGAACAGCTGTTTGGACGGGTGCAGGCACACTTCTTGGTGTTTGCTTCGCTCCAATCGTAGGTGGCGCAGTTGGTGCCGGTGCGATTGCTGGTGTCGCTACTGGTGGCGCCGTCGGTCTCGGCAGCAACCTCTGGCGAAAAGGTAAGGATGTAAAAATCCCAAGTGGAACTCGCATTCAGTTTGCTCTAGATCAACCGATGGCAGTGTCGGCAGGTTTAGCAGCTACTCCGCAAACGTTGCACTAACTGAGCGGGGAAGTTCGGAATCTCTCGGAGGCTCGGCACTGGTTGCCGGGCCCTTTCGTCATGACATCGAGGCGCCCGAATGGACACTCGTGGCGCCATGGGCGTAGGGGGCTGGATTAAATGTGCCTGGGTCCGTGGTATATCCACCATGGTGGTACTTCCCAGGGCGTCGGAATTTCGCTATGTTGTCATGACATGGCTTAGACCCGATTTTTAAAACCAGGCGGCATCTCTTGAGTTTCGACAAGTCTAATTTTCTGCTCAAGGGTGAAAGCGCATCGGGCTCCCAGTCTGCCCAGAACAGGCTGCAGGATGAGGCTACAGAACACACGATCGCTGGTTCGTTGATAGGCGCGGTTCGCGATGTCATCCCAGGCTTGCACGGAACCGCTCAGAGTAATGACCAGATCGCTCATATCGCGGCAGATACTGTTGCTTCGTTGCCGATGGTCAAGACAGTCACGGGTGGCGCTATCCGAGCCGTAATGCTCATAGACCCGACAAAGAGTGCTGAGTCCAATGCCGCTTACTTTAGCTTGAACTTTGTCGAAGGCGCCGCTCTCAACAAAGTGTCAAAGATGGCGATGCCTGACAGCGGCTTTTCACAGCTCCTGTCCTCAAAGCTGGGAACCGGCTTGACCTCGGAAGCCGCCACGCACTTGACGGTTGGTTTGGGTTTCGGTGCGATCAGGACCGGCTTTAATCCCGATTCCTGGAAGGACGGACAGGGTAATTTCAGCCTGGCAACAGGAGCTGAGAATCTGGTTAAGGGAAGCGCAACGGGCGCTCTGGTCAACTTACCGGCAGGCATGATTGGTTTCAGAGTCGCACGTGCATCCAGTTTGGCTCTCGAAAACAGTGCACTCTCACCGAGAATGGCGTCAGTCTTGAGCGGTGTCGGGTCTGGCTATGCAGCCGGCGGAGTCTTCGGCGGCGTTGATGCAGTGCTGGCTGGAAAGAGTTTCACCGATGTACTGAAAGGGGTTAATGAGGGCGGAATTATTGGTGCCGCGACCGGCGGTTTCATGGGTTCGTTCGACCCTGCACGTCTGGTCAATTCGACTGCTCCAAAGAACTTTGGCGGTACAGAAACTGTCAAAACCACTCCGTTCGAAGGACCGCTCGTGAGCCGGGAGTCGGCTGTCAATGCGAGCGCTGCAGCGGGACCCACTGAACTGGTGCGGCCCGTAACGGCCAAGCCCGAAGCGGTCAAGCCCGAAGCGGTCAAGCCTGAGGCGGTCAAGCCTGAGGCGGCCGCCGTCAATGGTGACCAACACCTGCAAGCGATCAAGTCAAAGAGTGATGCTGTTGAGCCGCGCGACGCCAATCCAAGAGACAAAATTGCTTATCCCGCCAACGACGAACATTTTGTTTTGGGCGAAGGTCAATACGAAGCGCTCACTATTAAACCGTTTGAGATTCCGCGTGTTGAGGATGTTCAACACCGATTGACTTCGTTTCAGGTCAAACCGGAGACTTATCGAACTTTTGACCCCGAGTCGAAAGGTCCCTGGAAAGATTCTACCGATTTTGCGAATTCAAGCTTGAAGACAGCACAGCAGGATTTTCGCATCTACAAAGTCGACGGCGGTAAGACTGAAATCGCTGTTCCAGAAAGCTATGCCAGGCAGCTTGATGAAGTGCGCGCTCTCCGCATCAAGGCTGAGAAGCCGTCGGTTCTGGATGACCTGCCGCCGGGTCACCATTTGTCCGTGCAGCAGATGGTGAAGGACAACAACACTGGCTTGTTCCGTTCATACTTCAATGCTGAAGAAACCCAGCAAGTTCTGCCTGTCATCTGGGCTCGTATCAAATTAGGCGAACATCCGCTCGGAAATCGTGCTTTGCCTGAAGATTTTGTTTCGTTGATGGACGAGTTGCCAACCACCAATAACATCAAGCGCCTCACGATTTGGGACTCCAGAAGTCCTTACGACAACTGGTTTGCGCAAGAACACAGCACGCCTAATTTCAAGGCTGCGGCTACCGCTACTGAGTCGGAAGGAAAAATGGATTTCTTCCAGACAGAGCGTGCTGACCGTGTTCACAGTCCATTCAGGGGAGTTGTGCGCGGTTCGATTTTCCACGAGCATGGTCACCTTGTGCCGCCGCGGGACAACCTGTATGACACTGCCTCACTGTTGGAAAAGGAAGGATTTTACCCGACGGCATATTCGAAGATGAATAACAGCGAACGCTGGGCCGAAGATCGCTCGAAAGCCTTTCTTCATCCTGATGTAGACAAGTTTCTGGAATTTGCTCAGGAAGCGCCTGTTCGTTCGGCTGTGATCGCGCATGAACTGCGGCAACAATTGGAGGCTGTGCCGCCAGAGCAGCAGAGCGTCTACGCGCAGCAAATGTGGGATCGTGTCAAATTCACTGAGCAACAGGTTCTGCCCTACGCTCGACAGGAGATGGTGGCGCAATTAGGTGCCAAAGACGTCGAAGTTCAGAGTGGTGCGATTCGGCTTCTGGAGCGCTTTGGAACCAAGAGCGATTCAGAAGCACTGATGCAGGCAGCAGCAACAGCCAAAGACCAAAATGTTCGCAGACGTGCTTTTGATGTGGCGATTCAGTTGCACAGTCGTGACCCGGTTGAGCAGTTTGAATACGTTTGGAAGCAAGGCGTTGAAAATCCCAAGGTAAGCGATCTGGCTGAAACGAGGTTGCGCTATTACGGACTGGTCGATGAGCGAGCCTCGTCCTATGCCAGGTTGTTGCACCATGTACGCAAGAATGATCTGGCGGGTCTGGCTATTCAGGTTACGCGAATGCAAACAAACGAAGGAGCGAATCTTGCCTATGATTTCGCCATGAACATGGGCCGGCACGTGCAGGGTTATCAGCGTGCCGTAGCTTTGAGCGCGCTTGAGGAAGTTCCTTCGCTGCGCTTGCGAGCTCTCAATACTCTTGCCAATCAACAGCCTGAATACATCGCTCCTGTAGTCAGGAAGTTCATCAATGATTCTGATCCCGAAGTAGCACAGTCTGCACGCGATGTTCTCAAAGGCGTTGAGTTGCGTTCCAACATTCAGGAAGTCAACGATGTTCTTGATCATGGAGGTGCGGTGAAACCGAATGTCGTGGAAGCCCTTGGTAATAGCGGTGATTCGAAAGCGATTCCAAGCTTGCTTCAAATCATGACTAGAGGACCCGAAAGCACTCGGGCTCTGGCTGTAGATGAACTAGCGAAGTTTGATCCGAACATCATCAGGTTTTACGCTCGCCTTGCCAGAAAGGATTTGACCATTGACCAGGCTAGGCGTCTGGATCTGATCACGAATTACAATTTCAAGCAACGCACCCAGTCGCATGCGTCGGAGTGATGACTTTGAAGAAGGGGTGAATCTCAGATTCGGATGTTCAGAAAATCGGCATGTTTCCGAGTCGAAGTGAATGATTCTCAAAACCGGCTGAAAATCAGGCGGGATGGAACATCTGGAAGAGTTTTTCCATGGAGAATTTCAGTCTGACGGGCCTGCCGTGTGGGCAGGTATCGTTGCGCGGAGTGGCGTCCCATTCGCAAAGCAACTGCACAAGATCGCGCTCGGACATAGGCATTCCATTCTTTATGGCTGATTGGCAAGCAATTGATTTGGTTGCTTCTAATTCCAGATCTGCACCATCGGCGATGGCAAGCTGCTGAGCAAGTTCTTGCACAACGCAGGCGTAGTCTTTGTGAGCCAGTTCCAGCGGAACTTGAGTGCACGTGACATGGTCCTCTGAACATTCGAAATCGAAGCCGAGTTTTCGAAGTATTTCGATGTTATTGCGCAGCGTGTTGCTTTGTTCCATTGACAGTTGCAGGGGCGTGGAAACAAGCAGTCTTTGAGCGCATTCGGTTGTGCGCCCGGCCACGGTTTGCTGTGCCAACAAACGCTCGTAGAGGGTTCTCTCATGTGCGATGTGCTGCTCTACTATTTCCATTCCTTCAGGAGTTTCGAGAATGATATAGGTGTTGTGAATATAAGCGGCAATGCGCCATCCATGCGGCAGAGAGTAGGTGTATTGAGTCGGCAGCTGACCCGATTCCGGACTGAGCTTCGCACCAGACGCTAAGCCATATTCAGAAGCGGATTCAGGGCTCTCATCATCCGTCCCTGGCCCGTGGTAGGCGCGCCCGTCCACAGGTGACGATGTTTCACCATCAACTGGTGTGTACAATCTGGTTGCATACTGCAATCGGTCCTTGAATCCTAATTGCCGAGTCGCTCTTGCGCCGATGCTTTCAGCGACCGTGCGTGCATCGCTTACTTCATGCATTATTGCGGATACGCTGTTTGCATGCTCATTTTGCGCAGTCTGAAGGCTGGCAGCCTGGTCTTCTGCTTGCTGCTCGTCGCCACTAAATGCAGTGCTCTGTAAATCTCTGGCCAGGCTTACTTGATAGTGAAACTCTTCTCTTTCACGCGCCACTTCCGCTTCGCGTGCTTCGCTCTTAGCCTGGCGCAAAGCTAACATGAGAGCACGCTGGATGGCGATATAGACTTCGTTGCCGTTGCTGTATTTGATTTCTTTCTTTGTCGGGTGGATGTTCACATCTAAGTTGGTGGGATTGACATCGACCACTACCACCGCAAATGGATGCCTGCCGCGCGGAATCAAGTCAGAGTAAGCATAATCGAGAGCTTTATAGGTAAGAGGGCAACGCACCGGTCTGTTGTTTACGATTGACAGAATGCCTTTTCTATCGCCACGGAAATGCAACGGTTTGGCTACGTAGCCGCGGATAGAAAGCCCCAGGTCGCGGTCACCAGCTTTCACTTCGCAAAGCTGCTCGCGTCCTGAAAACAGACCAGCCTCTTTTACAGCCAGTGACAGGTCGCCACTGCCGGTGGTTCTAAAGCTGGACTGTCCTTGATGGATAAGATTGATGGCAACCTGTGGATAAGCGATGGCCAGGCTTTGAACGATCTCGTGTATGTGTCCAAACTCGGTGCTGGCGCGTTTGAGAAAGCTGAGACGGGCCGGAACGTTGTAAAAAAGATCCTGCACTTCCATAACTGTGCCTGGTGCGCAGCCGGTTTGTGAAGTGGTGACTTTGCCGTCTGCTGCCTCGATCTTGCTGCCTTCGGCAGAATCGTGAGTGCGAGTCAGGCATGTGACACGAGCAACTGAGGCGATGCTAGGCAGCGCTTCGCCGCGAAATCCAAGTGAATTCAAGTTCCACAGGTCTTCGACGGTCTTCAACTTCGATGTAGCATGACGATGGAAAGCCAGAACCGCGTCTTCAATTTCCATGCCGCAACCGTTGTCTGCGATCCTTATGTCGCGGCAATCGGCGCTGATGCTAATCTCAATCTGTGTCGCGCCCGAATCGAGGGCGTTTTCCAGGAGTTCCTTAACCACTGATGAAGGCCTTTCGACAACTTCTCCAGCAGCTATTTGACTCGCTATATGGTCAGCTAGTACTAAAACTTTGGGCATAATTCCGCCTCGCCAGTTTCAACATGCTAGCACCGGCCCAGCCAGTTTTCCCTGTGACATTAGTAATGGTCGGTGCCGGCGCGATATACTCGAAGCAATTTATGAAGCCGGCATCTATAGAAAATGCATCCTTTCGGATATTGATTGTCGTAGCGATCGTGCTTGCAATCGGCTGCATTTTGCTGGGTTTTCAAATACACGCAGTAGATAATTATCTATTTATGCGGCTCGTTTCCCTGGTTTTCGAGCCCAGGCTCGACAGTCGCGCTGCCCCAAAATTGCTTGATATCCTCTTCGCGAGCTTTGAATGCGGTGCTGCCGTGGTAATTGGCAGCAAGCTCGCCTCAGTGCCAAGAACTTTCGCATTGCTGCAACTTTTCCTCATCTCTATGATGGCGCAGTGGTTATTGTTTTCGGCTTTCTCGATTGCCGGGCATCCTCTTTCATCGGCTGTCACGGTTATGCTTGGCGGACTACTTGGATTTGGTTTTAAGCGACTGAGTTGGAAAGATGAGCGGCTGACGAATCAATACTATGAGTTGAACTTGCGTAATCGTGAACTGCAGGAAGCCCGTCTGCTGCTGGTCAAGCAAGACGAAATCGAGCGTAGAGTTCTGGCGGCAGATTTGCACGATCAGGTATTGAATGATCTGAAGACATTGAAGCAGCTATTAGAGCGCCTCGAGCGGTCGGGTGGTGCGCTTGAAGGCGCGGAACTTGCGGAGACCTGCGGCGACGCGCATGAACTGTTGGAGCGCACCATGAGCGATGTGCGCGAGGTCATGGATAGCCTCTGTCCTTCAACGCTCGAACACCTCGGGTTGCCTGCCGCCATAGAGGACTGTTGTCGTAGAGGCGCTGACAAAGCAGGTTTTAAAATTCGCTTCAAAAATGAAGTTGACGAGACTATTTTGGAAAAACTCTCCGTTGTCGAAAAGTCCCTGCTGTACAGGCTTGTGCAGGAATCAATCACCAACATCTGCAAGCATGCCGAAGCGACTAAAGTGCGAGTCACTGTTTCGATGGAAAACAGCAGGTTACGCATCTCCATCGCCGATGATGGCAAAGGCATTAACGGTGCGGCTTTGCGTGATGATTCGCGGGGCATTAAGTATATGCGATTGAGAGCAGAATTAATCGGTGCGACGGTTGTCTGGCAAGCCGGCGAGGAAAGTAAAGGAACACTGGTCGAGATTCGCAAGGAAGTTGTCGAGCAAGATGGTGACGCGCATCCTCATCGTTGAAGACGTGGCAGCGCTAAGACAGCATGCTGGCGCTGTCGCCAGGGCACTGGCGCCGCAGGCAATTGAAATTGTCGAAGCTGTAAATGGTGTTGAGGGCTTGAACTTAGCACGCAGCATTGAACCTGATTTGATCATCATGGATATTTCCATGCCTGGATTGAATGGCATCAAGGCCGCAAAAGAGATCTGGGCTGAGTTTCCGAGCCGCAAAATTCTATTCTGGTCACAGTTTCATCGCGAGGCATATGTGCGCGAATTGGGCAAAATCGTCCCCGATGAGGCAATACACGGTTATGCCTTGAAAAGCGAGACCGATGAAAAGCTTAGCTACGCCATCTCTTCGGTCCTTTTGCATGATAATCCCTACATAGACCCGGTGGTACGCAACGTCCAGGCGCGCGTTATGTCGCGTCAAGATTCACTGACTGATGTTGAATACGAGACCCTCTTAGACATTGCTGTTGGCTTAACTGATAAGGCAATTGCGGCGCGGCGTCATATCAGTGTTCGAGGCGTGCAAAACCGCCTGTCGATGTTGCTGGAAAAGCTAGTCAAAGGCGAAGATGCGCATCTGCGTGAGAGCGCGGCAATGGAAGTTTTCAATCCCCGCACGCGTATTGTCTTTGAAGCGCTCAAGCGTGGTCTGCTCGACCCTGACGAGATTGCCAGGCTGGAAGGCGAACTTGCCGAGTGGCTGGAAGAAGAATACAACTACGAACCTGCTCCACGATAATAGTCTTTTCAAATCTTCGTTTCTTAATGCAGCTGCCGGTGCAGGTAGTGTAGGCTGAGCATTCCGCAGTTGGAGCTTGGTTTTGGACGATAGCACTACTCGCAAAAATCCGGTTCTCGATAATGGTATCACTCCTGGTACCATTCTTTCCGATCGCTACGAGATAGTCGAATTGGTTGGACAGGGTGGAATGGGCACTGTGTATAAAGCCCGCCATCTCTTGATCGGCAACTATGTTGCCATTAAGGTTATGCATCCGCATCTGCTCAGCGATGCTGCCAGCCAGGAGCGATTCAAGTCGGAAGCGAAAGCAGCGATGAGTTTGCGTCATGAGCGCCTGATGGCTGTTTCGGATTATGGTGTGACTCCGTCCGGGCAGCCTTTTATCGTCATGGAGTTCGTACAGGGAAAGGGGCTCGATGCGCTTCTTGATGAGCAGAAGTATCTCAGTCACGAGGAATTTTTCGAGATCTTTGCGCAAGTTTGTGATGGGCTTTCTCATGTGCATGAAAGAGGAATCGTTCATCGCGACATCAAGCCAAGCAACATCATGCTGACCAGAACCAACCACAATAAGTGGCTCGTGCAGATTGTCGATTTTGGAATCGCAAAAGTTCTCCCCACCGGAGAGGGGGCCGTGCAGCATCTTACGCAGACGGGCGAGATCTTTGGCAGCCCGCTTTACATGAGCCCTGAGCAATGTAAAGGAAAAGATGTTGATGCCCGGGCAGATATTTATTCGCTTGGTTGTGTGATGTTCGAGACCCTGACCGGAAGCCCACCTCATCAAGGTGAAAGCGCCATCGAAACTCTGATGTTGCACGTAAATGAGAGGGCCCCGAAGCTCAGCGATCGACGCGCTGATATCGGTGAAAGTGCGGAGTTGGAAAAGATTGTGGCAGGAGCGCTGTCCAATGCGCCCGAATCGCGTTACCAGACAATGAGTCATTTGAAAAATGATCTGCTGCAGCGGAAGTTCACCGGTCCGCTGGTTAAAGAGCTTCCCGTCAAAGAAGGCAAATCATCGGATTTAAACGCAATTGCGCCTGTCAGTCGACCACCGGCAACGGCAATGCAAACTTTCAAAAATACCTTTTTGAGTCCGCTGTTGATTATTGCAGCGGCTGCAGTGACTGTCTGGCTGGTCAATAATTTTGGCATAACACAACCGCGGGTAGTCATCACAGGTAATACCAGTGCGCAAAACTTGCGTGAGGCAGAGCTTGAATTCCAGTTGGCTAAGGATAAAATGGCGCAGGGCTTTATCGCTGAGGCTGCCGACTATTCCCAGAAAGCCCTTGATCTGCGGGCCAAGGAGGCACCCGCCACTCTCTTGCTGGCAGAGAGTATGAATCAGCGCGCCGACATCGCTCTTAGCGATGCAGAGCACGAAGCGCTGCTCCTAAAAGGGCATGAAACTGGTTCAGCCACCGACTCGCAGGCAGTAAATAGAAAGAAGCGTATAGCCGCCGATTATGCGAGCGCCGAGAGTCTCCTCAAAGATGCTGTAAAGATAGCTGACTCCAACACAAGTGGAGCAGATAAGGCGGTCGCACCGGTGCGTGTGCGCAGCACGCTGGTGACTGCCTATCTTGACCAGGGGAAGTATCAAGATGCAGAGACGACTTTGAACGAGATATCCCAGTTGTTTCTCGGGCATCAGCAGCCTGACAAAGCTGACCCTGACGCAGTTCAACGCACTTTTCATGAACTGTTCGACAGTCAGTACGAGAGACTCTTCTGGGGCACCAACCGAGAAATTGATGCTGCAAAAATTCGTCTTGCGCACCGCACCAATAAAGACTTGTATGACCCAACTGCGCCCATAGAAGATTCGGTCCATCCTTTTACGGGCGTTTGGTCATCAGGCAATTTTTCTCTTGATTTAAAGCAGGACGGACGCACTGTATCTGGCGAAAACGAAATCCGCAGTCTGGGCTTCGATAAAGATCAGGAGCATACAAGCGCTGTTTCAGGCTCGGTTGACGGTAACGTGGCGCATCTCACTTGCAGTTTAGTGAAGGGGCGGCAAATCAGTGCAGTGGCAGTGAGATTGGGCAATGTCCTGGTATTTCACCTTCTTCATTCGGACAGCGCTCCAGAAGAGGCGTACGTGCCGGAAAATGCAATTCTCAGTTCGGCTTCGTCCAAAACGGTTGAAGGCATGCCAACGACGCCGACCTCAGAGCCTGACAGTACGGAGAAAGACAATCCAACGCCATCTTCGGCTGTGGAGAGTTGATCGTGGCGAACTACCAGACGCTGGTTCTACAATTGAGTTCACTATAAGGAGCCTTATGAATTTTCGAACCAGGATGTTGCTTGTCGCGCTTTCGGCATCGTTGCTCAGTGCCGGATTGCCAAACATGGGATTGCCGGGTGTGGCTGCGCCGAGTAGTTCGGGTTCTGGTGCAGGCGGTGCGCCTTCCCACCCGGCTCCTGCAGGCAAGATTGATCCTCGATGCGTCGATATTTTGCAGAAGATGACCAACACTTATAAATCCTCCAGTACGCTAGAGACGAAAATACTTATCGACATGAAGCTCCTGGGCGGAGACGGCTCGAAGCAAGATCTGCCGGCTCAATACAATGTTTCAATAGCCAAACCCAATCGTTTTGCTATTGAGCTTGACTCCACGCGTGGTGGCAAGGTCGTATCAAACGGCAAGCGTATCGAGTATTATTACAAACCGGCAAATCGCTATATGTTGACTGCGCCTGAGTCTACGATGGAAGAGAATTTCGAAAGGCGCGAGTTTCGATTTATAACCGCAGGATTATTGTCTTTCGCTTTCACTCGTGAATTGATGGAAGTGAATCCTTACGCAGCAATTATGCAAGATGTGAAGGAGTTGCAGTACATCGGCGCAGATAAGACCGGTGGAGTGGACTGCGATCACTTGCGAATCACGCATGGCGACTTTGTGCGTGATATGTGGGTGACGAAATCAAAGGCGCCCATGCTGATCAAAGTTGAGCCAAATATGACGGCAGGCATCTCCGAGAGCGCCCGTAAGGCTGGTAATAAGATTTTTCTGTCGTTTGCATACAAAGATCAGATCCTCGGCAAGTCCATGAATGATGGACGATTTGAGGTGGCCCATCCAGCCGATGCGAAGTATGTGCGCGAGTTTTTTCATGAAGAAGGCGCCGAGCTGATCGGGAAAAAGGCTCCCGATGTGACTTTGCCTATGGCTGACGGAACTAAGATCAAACTCTCTAGTCTCAAAGACAGACTGGTCATCCTTGATTTCTGGGCGACCTGGTGCCCCCCTTGTGTCATGTCTCTGCCGATTTTTGCCAAAGCCAGTAAACCGTTCGAATCCAAAGGTGTTCTGTTCATAGCAGTCAACAAGGGTGAAGCCGCAAAGACTGCAAAAGATTATCTGCGCGCCAATCATATAAACGCTACTCTGGCATGTGATCAGGACGGTCGCGTTGGATCGGCGTTCAACGTGGAAGGAATTCCCTGCACTATTTTCATCGGCCGTGACGGCATCGTAAAAGGTGTGCACGTTGGTATTCAGCCAACCGGGTTGGCAGAAGGATTCACCGCTGATTTGAATAAATTTGTTGCAGGAAAAAGCTTGAAGAGGGAGCGATGAAACGTAGTCAAATTAATCGCGTCATTGGTAATGCCATTGATCTGTTCAATGAAAAAGACGTCAAATTGCCACCCTGGGCTTACTGGACGCAGAATAATTGGAAATCGGTCGGTCCTGAGGCTGACGAAATTCGCCGTCATGGTCTGGGCTGGGCAATAACAGATTTTGCCAGCACTGATTTCGACAATATCGGTTTGCTTTTGTTTATCGCTCGCAATGGACATATGCACGATCAGAAGCCTGTGACGACGAAGACTTATGCTGAAAAATACATGGTGGTTCAGCCAGGTCAGGTGACGCCATGGCACTTTCACTGGCAGAAGACCGAAGATCTGTTGAATCGCAGCGGCGGGCGCTTGCAAGTCGAGCTGGCCTGGGCCGGCGACGATGAGAAGTCGCTGTCGGGTCGTGAAGTGACAGTACAAGTCGACGGCATCGAACGAAAGATTTCTGCTGAGGGGATTATTCTTCTAAATCCCGGTGAGAGTGTCACTCTCAGCCCTCGCATGTGCCACAAATTTTCTGGTTATGTCAAAGATAAGCAGGTTCTGGCGGGCGAGATCAGCAGTTTGAACGATGATTCTGTCGACAATTGTTTTCTGGGCAAACCATACGCTCGCACTCCGATCGATGAAGATGAACCTGCGAAATACCTTTTGAATTCAGATTACGCTATGAAACCGCAGCAGTTGCCTTGAGGTCCTCGACAGCTTGCATGATCAAGCCGTTTAAGTCCTGCGCGCTGGTCGGAATCGATGCGATTCCCATTCTCACGTTGATCTGAGAGTTATCCCAGCCGAACTCCTCCTGGTGGTTTGTGATCAGCGACTTGATTCTGTTTGCCACCATCGTGCCCGCGCTGAGCTCCGTATGCGGCAACATCAGGGCATATAGCGTGCTTCCGAAGTGCCCGAAGAGGTCGATTTTTCTTTTAGCATTGGTGACGCGCTGCCCGATCTGTTTTATATGTGATACCGAAAGTGGTGACAGTCCGCGCGGTGTCCGCATCGTCAGATCAAAAACAGCCAGGGTAACAGGAAAGCTGCATGCTTTGTAGCGATAGTATTCCTGCTCTAGAAAGTACATTATCCACCACTGACTCATGATGCCGGTTTCCGGCTGTTGAAGCATTTCGTGGTACTGCCGTAAAGCATTGAAGTCGCGCGCAATGGGTGCGTTGAATGGTTCCCAATCAATGACTTCAACAGTTGCTACTGTTCCCAGTTCACCGAAGGGAAACGGGTCGTTCGCGTCGGAGGAACTTATATTGTTGAATGAAAAGTCGGGAAAGGCGGGCACTTTGTTGTCGTTGCTGCCGGATAAGTTGCGCACATGCAGCTGAATGAGAGCAACATCGTCTCCGAGGTAGCTCCAGGCGATAGTACCGTCCGGCATCGACAGAGACCAGTCTGGAGGTATGCCCTGGTCCGGCGGGCAAGCAACTGAGAGGATGAAATCGGATTTGCTGCCGCCCACATTCCAGCTCAGTTCAAATTTTTTGCCCAGCTCAGATTTTGCTGACTCCAGCGCCTGATAGAGATCATTCAACGATGGTGAACAATCTAGTTGGGCGATGCGAACCGTGTCGGTATCATTCGGGCCAAAATTTGTCTGAGGCGGCGTTTCGTCGCCTCGTTGTTCTTTGTTCGATTTTTTGGACATCTGTTATTTAGAAGGGGCAGGGGAGCAAATGCTTTTGCAGATATACCCGCTGGCGAACAAATCGCCATCCTCAATCTCATCTCCCATAAATTGTTGTGTGCACGACCTTTTTCTGCTCGATAGAGGGGAATGGTTCAAGCAGTTGTCTTGTAGAGGTGATTTTGTGTGTATCTCAGCCTGGCCGACTGACTTTAGCAGCACTATCACCGGCACCTGGGAAGTCAGCATCGATGAGCGAATTCATCATGTGCTCTGGTATCAAAACAGGGTTTCCGGACCGCTGGCTCGCGGTGGAGGCGAGGTAGCGCCCGGCGGGTTTGTCGCAGGCATGACCCACATTGCCGCACAGGTCTTCAATATTTTGGTTCGAAAGGCGCTGGCCGGGCATCCGCTTACTGATGACGTGCGTAACGTCATGACTGTGAATGGTATTACCGAAAGTCAGCTGCAATCTGCCGTCAATGAAAGGCTGACTGCATTGGGTCGCACAGAAGAGGTCCAGCCGCTGCCTTCAGAGACTCCCAGGCCGGCTCAAGGAAATTGCCTGATTATCCCATTGCTTGGTAGATGGTCGTCGATTCGGTTGCTTAACACCATGTCGGCGCCTTCAATGCTTCTCGATGTGCAGGAAGCGTTGCGCTTTCCGCCCATGCGTGACCTGGATGCTCCCCTGGCTGCTGCTGCGGGGTGGGGCGGCTCGGGCGGCATGGTGTTTTTGAAATTCGACATCTACGATATCGTCATTGCCGAAAATGCGCTCGACATTCCGTCTGTGCTGGGGCAAATCGACCCGGCTAAGCGACCGCGCGTCAACGACGATGTTTTTCGCTTCATGAGTGATTGGTATGGATGCCCGGTTGCTCTGTGCTGTTTCAGTGATTTTGAGCGCGGTGAGTCGAAACCGCTTGGATTTGCCTTTGAGCCGCTATATCCACAAACTCTGGTTGTCTACACTTTCGAAGGTCACGATGGAAAGTCGCCCGATCCATCTCGTATTGTGCGTCTTGATCATACGATTTTTGTGGGTAGTTACTTGACCCCAGCGCAGTACTGCGGTCACATACAATACACCGATGATATCGCGGCTGATTTGAAACCCTATTTGCTCGATCACGCAATGGGTTTGAGAGTTGAGCAGCCCATGGAAAACGGAGATTTTGTTTTTCAGACTAAAGCTGTACGGTCGGGACACTTCGAGGGTGTTCGAGGGCTGCCACCTAATGCTCCAGCGGGTGTTACGCGTCAGTGGCACAGCATTACCAGGCCGTTGGCATACGTCTGAGCAGAAAAATTTTTCTGGTGCAGCATTTTGCCATAAGTTCGCCAGATTTGGCGGCTATATTTAGAGCATGGAACTGCAAAACAAGTTCCGACAGAGTCCAGCCAAGATATCAGCTTAGAGTGGGGGCATGCTCATGCAATCACGTAGTCTGGGCGCGTACTTGCAGTCAATTCCAGGGGCTACTTGAATTTGACCGCACCTAAATCCAGGGTAAATTGCGGTTTCTGATACGCGACGAGTTTAAGCCAAAGCAAACAGCGAGTGTGTTGAGCACTCGCTGTTTTGCGTTTATATCGAAGTATTTGCTTGCAAGGATGGCGGGGTTGCCCGAGAGGCACTCGCGCATGTCGTGGCTTCTACTTGATCAATCCATCAGGAACACCGTCAGGATACTTCTCTTTGATTTCTTCTTCTATTTTGGAAATTCGATTGGTTGGATTCGGGTGCGTGCTGAAGAATTCCGGCGTTCTTGACTTGGCGACGTGATCGAGTGTGTGCATGACGCCTATCATTGCTCTGGGGTCGTAGCCCGCATCAGAAGCGAATTTCACACCGAGCTTGTCGGCTTCCAGTTCGTCATTTCTGCCGAATTTTAAGTTCACTACCTGCCCGATCAGAGCCGCTACAGCGGCAGTATTTCTTGATGATGGATCATTTGGATCGTAAGTCGCCATCACTGCCGCACCAGTCAAACCTTGAGTCAACTGCTCTTTTGCCAGTTGCTGTGCGGAATGCCTTGCCGCCACATGACCTATTTCATGCGCGAGAGTGGTGGCTAGTTCACCTTTTGTTTTCAGTTTTTTGTACAGAGCTTCTGTGATGAAAACCTGTCCGCCCGGCAAAGCGAAAGCGTTTACAGTGTTGTTATCGGCAAGAAGATGGAAATCGAATTTGTAAGGTGTTTTTCCAGCAGCAGTTTTTGCCACTATTTCACGACCGACGTCGCTCACATTTGCGCTTGCTTCTGCATCTCTGGAAAGCCCACCATACTCGCGTTCCATTGATGGGGTGGATTGCAGACCGAGAGCAATTTCTTGTCCTGGTGTCATGTCTAGATGTTGTTTCTTTTCAGTGATCGGGTTGTAACTTGTACTGGCCATATAGCTGAAAATCGAGAAAGCTGCGATGAGCAAAGCGATTATCAATCTGGGGCTGATGGATGGACCGCGCCTTCCGACATCTTGATTTGACATATTTCGTGTTACTACCCGTGTGTGTGACCTCGACTATATCGCTTTGCTGACGTGCACGCATGAGAATCTGTTGCCGGTGTTCCGAATATTTCCTGGATATTCTGCGAGCCGCTGAGAGCTCGCGCAATGGTGGCGCAGCATTTTATAAATTCTATAGAATTGGCTCTCTGAGACATTCTTCGTGAAGTAAAGTGGAGTGGATGTTAAGGATAGCGGCAGCCTCGCTAGGCAAATTAATGGGCAGGGATCAGGTTTCGCGCGATGTTATAACAAGTGAAGCCTATGTATACGTACTTATATTGAGATCACTTAGATCTCGTTGCTAGGCTCTCTGGGTCACCCCGTTTACCGACTACCTCAAGGCTCACATCTAGCACCAGCCTTTCTTTCTCTTCGCCAAATATTTTTTCTGCGCAACTAACTCAGTCGCAGATCACCGACCCGATGCTGAATTCAGAGGCTTCATGCGCTGAAATCGGCTTCAGGCGTTGGTCTTCGCTTCCACGCCCTTCGGGCATAAAGGAGACCTACCTTGACCAAACAAGAACAAAAGCGCGTTGCTCGCACAGGGCAGCCGCTGCTGAAACTTCACGTCCTCGGCGCCGCAGGTGCTGTGACGGGCTCGCTCAACCTCTTCGAGTACATCGAACGCGACCGCGTCACGCGCTTCCTCGTGGACGTTGGTCTGACCGTGGAAGATGAACGTGCTGACTTCATGAATCGGTTGCCGGTCGGCATCAAGCCTTCCGACATCGACTTCATCATCATCAGCCACGCCCACATCGACCACAGTGGTTATCTTCCGAAGCTTGTCAAGGACGGATTCAAAGGGCCGGCTTACCTGACGCCTGCGTCTTCGGATCTGCTCCAGTTCATGCTTCCGGATTCCGGTTTCTTGCAGGAAGAAGCGGTGAAGCGTGCCAATGCGCGCAACCGCAAGAACCTGCCCGCCACCGAGGGTGGTGCGAGCGATGGAGTCAAGGCTCGTGGCAACGTGCCGCAGCGGCAGCCGCTGTACACCCAGGAACACGCCAAGCAGTCGCTCCAGCACTTGCGGACCATCCCGTACAACGAGCGGCGCGAACTGGCTCCCAACGTCGCGGTCACGTTCACCGATGCCGGACACATCCTCGGCTCCGCCGTGGTCAATCTGGAAATCGGCAGTGGCTCAAGCAAACGCACGTTCTGCTTCAGCGGCAACATCGGTCGGTACGACATGCCTCTCCTGTCGGAGCTGGAGTCTGTGCGCTCGGCCGACTACGTCATGGTCGAATCGACCTACGGCAACAAGCTGCACAACCGTCGCGACCGCTTCCCGGTGCTCGCCGACATCATCAACCGTGCTCATGTGCGGGCCCTCGAGAAGCACCCGAAGTTCGGCTGCGGCGTGATCATGATTCCCGCTTTCGCTGTCGGCCGCGCTCAGGTGATCATGCATGACCTGCGCCAGCTCATGGCGGAAGGACGCATTCCGCAGATGCCGGTGTTCATCGACAGCCCCATGACCATCCGGTCCACTGAAGTGCACCGCAAGTACCGCGATGCCTACAACCCGTTGATGCGCGCGCTCTTCGACGCGGAGGTGGACCCGTTCACCACGCCCGAGCAGACCCTGTGCCACGACTGGAAGGAGTCTGTCGCACTGCTTGAGCCCCAGAGCAAGCCGATCATCATCATCGGCTCCAGCGGCATGGCTTCGGGTGGACGCATCGTGCAGCACCTGCAGCACCGCCTGCCGGCTCGTCAGAGCACGGTGGTGTTCGTCGGCTACCAGGGCACCGGCACGCTCGGCCAGACCCTCGTCGGCGGGCTGCGTGAAGGCAATCCTGACGCGCGGCCGACGTCCGTGCGCATCAGCGGCAAGGATGTTCGGGTGAACGCGGCGATCGAGTTCATGCCGGACTATTCCGCGCACGCTGACTACGGCGACACGATTCGCTGGCTGCGCGGCTTCCAGCGCCGCCCCCGCAGCATCTTCCTCGTGCACGGTGACACCGATGCGCTCGAGGGGCTGGAGGGGCACATCAAGAATTCGCTCGGTTGGAACGTTGTCGTTCCGAAGGCGAAGCAGGAGTTCGTGCTCTAAGGCGCGACGCGAGCTTCTGCGTGCCGCTGGAGCCTGACTCCAGTTGGTAGCCGGGTCGGACTGCAGTTAACTGCAGTCCGATATCGGTTTACCTGGCACAACATTCAGCGCCACGGCTTTCCTTAAGGAGCGAGCACTGAGCTCGACTCTTCGTACGTCAAACCTGAAGCGACTGAACGTCGCTTACCAAGGAGAACATTCATATGTGCAAGCAGAACATGGCTACCACGACCGGTGGCTCGGGGCAGCAGGCTCCGAACAGCAACTGCACCTGTCAGCGCGGTGCTGCTGGCGGGTGCTCGTCTCGCGGTCGTTTCAACCTCGCCGAGGTGGCTGAGCAGCCCCTGGGCATGGTGCATCACGTCGACCCGTCGCTGATCCAGGTCGGGCTCCCCGGCGGCAAGGGCGTCTTCGACCAGACCCATCGGGCCTGATCGGACGTCTTCCAACCGCGTCTAGTTGACGCATAACTCGTCTTTTCAGCCCACGCACAAGTAACTTTGTGCGTGGGTTCTCCTTTATCAGCGGAAGTCCGCACGCGGGAAGGGCTTTGCCTACATTTTGTTTTTGGCTATTGATACTATATGCTTGCGTATCTCTAAATGGTGAAGCCTCCAGGCGTGTCTCCTCAAAGGCTGCCCTGTCACCCTGGCTGTGATGAGGTGTAAGATATAGCGCTTTGTTTTGAAGTGCGAGATGACAGAAACACTTTTGGCAGCACAACAAACCGAACCTGAGAGTCAGGATCACGCGCTCGATGCCGTTCCCCTCTCTGAGCGACGCAGCCCCATTACTATGGGTTTGCTCTGGATCACAATGGTGACCGGGTTTCCATCGGTGCTGGTGGGATTCGAGTGGGTAAAGCAAGGGCTGGTCTTTCAGCAGGTGCTGGTTTGCCTGTTGCTGAGCAACCTGGTCTTGCTTTTGTATGCCGTGCCGGCTTGTTATCTTGGCTCTCAGACCGGATTTACCTATTCGCTTCTCAGCCGCAGCGTCTTTGGACAGTGGGGCTCGAGGCTGATCTCAGTCTGTCTGGTCATTCTGTCGATGGGTTGGTACGGGCTGACTGCTTACTTGATGGCAGACGCACTGAAAGGTCTGTTCCAGCTCGATTTGCCGGTTGCCCTGCTCTCAGCCGGTTTCGGCATCTTGATGGCGTTCAATAATTTCTTTGGATTTTCCGGCATCGCCAACTTCGCCGGCTATCTGGCCGCACCAGTGCTGGTGGCATGGGTGGGTTTCACTTTCTGTAAAGCCTCCCCGAACTTTACAGGAGCTATGCTGACCGAACAGCCTCATCAGACGTTTGGAGCCGCTCTTTCACTGATCTCGGCATTCGTTCTCGGCTATGGAGCCTGGGGTAATGAAGCGGATTTTTGGCGTTACGGTCGGGTCAAAAAGTCATACGTGGTTGTGCCGCTTGTCGTGTCGATTTTAATCGGGCAGGTGGTGTTTCCGATCACAGGTTGGATTCTTGCTCAAATGACTCACATCACCGAATTTGCACAGGCAACGGCATTCATGAACCGCTACTCTTTTGGCGGTTTGGCTCCGGTGGCAGCGCTTGTTTTGTTCGTCACCTACTTTGCACTGGCTGACTCATGTTTGTACGGCAGCATCAACGGCGTAGAGAACTTGTACGCGATTTCGCGCCGCAAGTTAGTGGCTACGCTGACCATTCTCGGTGCCCTTCTTGCAGCCTGGTTGAGCGGCTATCCCAGGGCATTTCAGGACGTCGCCTCGATGTCGTCGATTGTTTTACCCTGCGCTACAGTGATCATGCTTGCTGAAGCTTATGTCGTGCCGAAATTTAGCGACAGAGCAATTGATCTCTACCGTCTCTACGACTTCGCTGAGCTGCCTGTGGTGAACCGCGGTGCCGTTATTGCCTTCATGGCTGGATCAGCTGCGGGTATTGCGACTGCCGGAATGATTCCCTCGCTGGAATTCTTGCACATTGGCATAAGCGGTCTGCAAGCCTGGTTAGTCAGCTTCCTGCTTTACGTGTTCTTTCGCTATGTCGAATGCAGAATCAGGTAAAGACGCGAATCAGGGTTTGTAAGCCGTGTAAGCTTTAGCTTCTTCGCTGGGATGAGCTTCGGGACGCTCCAGAATCTCCAGATTCTGTTGTGCTGCTTCGTTGCCCTGTTCAGCGGCGCGATGAAACCATTTGGCCGCTTTGCGCTGACTGCGATTAACACCGCGACCGTAGAAATACAGTTCGCCGAGAGCGGTCTGGGCTTCGGCGTGACCCTGTTTTGCCGCCTTTTTGTACCAGGTGTAGGCGTGATGATAATTCACTTCCGCTTCTATGCCGTCAGCGAAGCACGCACCCAGGCGATATTGCCCTTCAGCGTTGCCTTGCTCGGCCGCTTTGTGCCACCAGAAAACAGCCTGTCGGGTGTTTTTCGGCACACCATGTCCGTCAAAGAACATTCCGGCAAGCAATAGCTGTGCCTGTGCCAGCCCGGCCGACGCGGCTTTATAGAATAATTCGGCTGCTGATTCGAGGTTCTGGTCGACGCCGATGCCGTCGCGGTACATAATTCCCAGGTTCAAATCAGCCAGAGCATAGCCCCGGCTGGAAGCTGCTTGCAGCCATTTGAAAGCCATCTCGTGGTCACTGATGCGCGATGAGCAGTCTCTATAAATGACCGCGATCAATGTCATGGCGTGCAGGTCGCCCTTGTTTGCATCAGGTAACAAGAGCTGCAGGGCTTTCTGATAGTCGTGATTCGAAATCGCCAGCATGGCGGAATAGTGCGCAGTGTCGCACGATTGCGCTTCTTCGCCCTGCAAGAACTGTGTCAGGAATCCGAGTAATGAATGAGCCATAAAACCCCCCTCGCTTGCACTCATCCTACCTTTTGCCTGCCAAGAAGGGGAATTGTTCAGGGTTTCTCAAGATTATTGTGAACGGCAATTGTTACTTAAATTTGCACTGAATGGCAAAAGCTGCATCAACAGCCGATTTCTATTGTGGACGAGACCTCATTTGTTGTGAAACAAGTTCGAAGAAGTGCTTGCCCCCAATTCCGTTCAAATGCACTGTGTCTGCGAATTCTAAGCGAGGAAATGTTTTTTGATCGTTGAAGTCGAGGAATTGTGCACCATGTTTAGTGGCGAGTCCTTTTACTCCTGTCAGGTACGCCTGGTAGGCTCCGGGTGGAAGCAATTTGAGATTGTCTTCTGTGAGCGGCATGTTGACGAGCGTTACGCTGATGCCATGCTTGTCTGCGAAGGAAAGAAATTTCTCGAAGTAAGCAAGCTGAGTTTCGAGCACTTTCGGTTTGAAAGGATGGTAGCGCATCATGTATTCGGCAGTGTTGTCCGCAAATACCTTACTGGGTGAGTAGGGCGTTACACGCCACTGATCGACACCATTGTCTTCCGGTAAGTTTTTCATGGCGTATGACAGCAGCGGTGATGGTGTGTGAACTGTCTCAGGGTCGATGTCTGGACGCACTTGCTTGATCGCTGATTTGGCGTAAGGCAGAGTGGTTGCGATAATATCGCCGCGCTTTCCGTAGAGGTAAAAGCCGCCGTCCGCAATGTTCTGAATGCGGTCCCACAAGATGCGTCGATTAGTCGAAAGCACGTCTGTCGATTCCGACACTTTGTTCATGTAACGCACGGTCTCGGAACTGTCCGGGTTGGTAAACGATGAATCGAGAAAATCCCGGGGAGCTATTCCCCAGACGATGTTTGAGGGGACTGGATTGCGCGTGAAAAGCGTAGTTGTAAGTGCGTATACATCGCTGGCCATTTGTCCGCCGATGGCCAGACTGGCTGTAGAAACAGGCTTGTTGAGGCGCTCTTTGAGCAAGCGTTCGAGGTAAAGGGCACGGTGGTGGGTGACAGCATCGAAAGGTCTGTTCAAGTAGGTCGAGTCGCCGTCATTCAAGGCCGCAAGCATGAGTGATGAACCGAAGATGACAATGTCGGCGCTCTTTTGTGCGCGCAAGTCTTGCACCGCCCACCATGCCCAACTGCGGTTCGGCGACTGGTACGGGTCCGGGTGATACAGGGCACGCGCAGCCAGGTCAGTCAACCCGATCACTGCAAATGCGAGCAATGCATAGCTGAGCCGGAGTTTGCTCCCGGTTCTTTTCTCTGGCTTTTCTGTTTTTCCATCTAACTCGCAGTGAGTTTTTTCAAGCAGGCTTGCCATCTCTTGTCATTTCGTAGAGAGCAACATAATACCCGGCTTGCGGCATTTCCGACTTGTCAAACGTCTCACATTTCTCTCACGAAGGTTGAGTTAGTTTAATGGAGTCCGAATTTCGCGTACGGCGCACCAACGGAGCTGCAACGGGCAGCCGGCGGATTTGGACAACGTGTAACAAGCAAGCTAACTGAGGAAAACAAATGGGAGAAGCAAGCAGAGTCGATATGGAAGGGCGGAGGGGCGAGGTCAGCCGCCAGCACGCCGACAAACATCAGGGTGCGCAATCAGAAATTCATGCCCAGATGGATGCCTTCCGCGCCACTCTCAAAAAGCAAGCTTCAACTGACCATGAGCTTGCCGCCCCAGATGCCAGGCATCAGGGCAAGCTTGATAGTCTGTACAAAAACATCAACAAATCGGTGGATAGCCTCACTGATCTCGAATTATTTGATGCCAAGAATATCGCTCATCAGGTCAACGAAGAAAGAAAAGCTCATCATGGGCATTCGGACACACTAGATGCTCTGAAGAAATATCAGGAAACTCATAAAACTGCGCATGACGTGGGCATGTATAACGCTGTTGTGCTGGGTGCAGCCGCTGAAATCGGCAGTCACGTCAATGAAAATATATATTTCCCCGCCAGTGGTGGCAAAGTCAAATCGAATGAACTGCCCAAACCGCCGTTCAACAATCCAAAAGACGCCGAAAAGTATTACCAGAGACATCCTGTGCCCAAGGGCTCGCCCGAACCTATCCTGTAGCCGCTACTTGAGCTGCTTCATCAGTTCGCCAAAAGTTTGTTGAGGATTCAACTCGATCGAATGCGAGTGGTTCGCGTGTTCTTGATCGTGGTTTGTGGCTTTATTGCTGCGTGCCAGGGCTTTGCGCATGTCTTTGGATAGACGAACGTCCTTGAGTTCTATTTTTATAACTCTTATCCCGAATTCTTTTGTCTGTCTATCAAGAATATTCTTCAGGTTGAAGTTGATACGCTTGCGATCGGTGACTAGATGGAGCAAATCGTTATTCCCGACTGCTGTTCGCAACGCCATCTCGGTCAATTCGGCGGCAGATTTTTTGACATTTTCAACGCGGGTGAGTGCTCTTTTGGCATCGACAATCTGATACATGCAAAGGGCTGAAACCTTGACTGACATTTTGTCTGAAGTAATTGCCTGGATGAGATTTGATGGCAATGTGACGATTCGAGTGTCGACAACTTCTGCTTTGTCGATTATGGGAAGCACCAACTGGATGCCGGGACCCCTCTCCAGTACTTGTTTCCCGCCTCTGAAAATAATCAGCCGGTTGTACTCTTTGACGACCTTGATGCCGGATAAAATCACCATTATTGTGAAAACAATAATTCCGCCAAGTATTTCAAACACAGATTTGTCCTCGGGCGATTTCCACCTATATTCTAGGCCCCCGATCGACTTTCGGACACAGGGAAAACCTTAGTCGATTTATGCGAATCGGATCAGTGTAATCCCTACTTATCAAATCGTCTAAGTCGGATAGGATGGTTAGGTGCACTAAGCTTGAGGCGCGATATGGTCGAACAGAACCGCGGAACTCTGACCCAGCCGAAGCAGGGCGAGCAGTCTCAGGGAAACGGGTCGCCAGGCAAACAGTCGCAGGGCAAGCAGTCCATTCATGCGCGCCGGTCAGAGAAGCGTGCGCACTTCCTGCATAAGTCGCTTTCTCGCCTCTTGCCGGCGCGTGCGGGCTCGAAGCACGGCATGATTTTTCTGTTTTTTGGGGTCGTGCTTCCCATCATCGCGGTCGGCTTTGAGCTCACTACCCATTTTTGCGCGCAACATTTTTTTGATCCGTTTCCTTCTTCCAGCCATGTCGTTCTCTTTCTCCTTATTCCGCTGAGTAATTTCCTTGCCTGGCTTGCCGGTCGCAGAGATTTGTCTGCGCATTATGGATTCATGTCTCTGATCAGCGGTATGGCCATGGGCATCGGCTGTCTCTACGCTTTGATGTTCTTGCCGCTGACGCCGCATTCTGCTTTCTACACTTTGTTTTTCGGTTTCGGACTGCTGGGATTGGCTCCCATCCTGGCTGTGCCGTGTACCTGGTTGAGCGGCAAGACCGTTTGCAAATTGGCTGAAAGTAAACGTACGTTCTTCGATGCGCACCAGGTTGAACACATCGGACATTTGATTGTTCTGTGTATGGTTGTTGCGGTTGAATTGCCTTCCACTCTGACACGCATGAACTTGAGCATGGCCGCCGATCCTGCTACGGAGCAACAGGGTATTCAGTGGTTGCGTCAATTTGGCAGCGAAGAAGTTATGCTGCGAGCTTGTTATGAAAGATCCGGACGGGCCACCGATATCCTCGGGTCTTTGTATGAGGCCGGACATCCCCTCAGTATCGACTCGGCGCGCTCAATCTTCTACAAGGTCACAGGCAAGCCTTTCAACTCAGTGCCCATACCCAGTGCGGCTCGAGCGACCATTCAACATGCCGGTTTGATAGATGATCCCAATGGTTTGAACGCTGACGTTAAGGACGAGTTCGATCTGGATAGCGATATTGCCGGCGAGAACGTCAGTGGTGTTGCTCGTGGACTGGCGGTTTCACAAACCAATATCACAGGAAAAGTAGATGCCGACGCGGCAGTTGCTGACATGGATTGGTCGGTGACGTTTACCAACTCTTCGCCTTATGACCGTGAGGCCAGAGCGAAGCTGGTGCTACCACCAAACGGCGTTGTCTCAAAGGCAACCGTAACCATAAACGGAGTTGAGCACGAAGCGACAATTCTGGTTCGCAGTCTGGCTCGTGCCATCTATAAACAGTCTGTGGCGGACCGGCGCAAAGACCCCCTGCTGGTGAGCACATGTGGAGTCAATCAGATTCTCATCCAGTGCTACCCTGTGCAACCTGGTGTTGAGACAGTTGTGCATCTCAAGATAGAGGCACCGCTTGTGATATCAGAGGATAAGAGTACCGGCACGCTTGTTCTGCCTGCTTTCGAAGAGCGTAACTTCCAATTTGATCGCCCTGTTAAGGTGTCGTTTGACTCGACTGCCGCTCTGGAACTTTCGCCCGCACAAATTTCCAGATTCGAGGGCACTGTTAACTTCAAGCGTAATGCTGCTGTTGAAAAGGTGGTGTCGAAAGCCGCTCAGATTGAAGCGCGTGCTTTCATTCCCAGATACAAGACTCCTGATCATCTGACCATTTTGATTGACGGATCTGCCGCTATGGCTCGCTACATGCCTGAACTCTCTACGGCTTTGAAATCTTTCCCTGCTTCCGTAAATGCTGAGGTTGTGCTGGTTGGGGATGAGGTGCAGGTGCTTGGAGCTAATTCACCCGGCGCTGGCTTTGGCACCGCTATTGGTGTGTTGGAAAAATACCACGCTGTTGGTGGACAATCTGATGATAATCAGCTTCTGAACCGATTAGGTACTACACCGGTTCTCTGGATTCACGGTGCTCAGCCGATCAACACTAACAATACGAAGCTGTTGAATGCGCTGCTTGCCAGACCGAGCGAAACTCCCTGGTTGTACGACTTTCAGACGGTCAGTGGACCGAATGAGCTACTCAATGGACTGGAGCCCAGTCGAAATTTTGTCAGTGTGCCTCGAACAGGAAAGGTACAAGATGACTTGAATCGACTGTTCCATTCATGGACAAAAACCGCGCCGGCTGCTGATGCTATGCGTTTTGTCGAGTGGAAGCCTGATGTCAAGCAAAGTGCAGGAGAAGACTCCAGCACTGCAGACAAAATTTCTGGCGCAGATGAGGCACATGGTATCGAATTCAAAAACGGTGATGTTGCTGGGCTAAAAGAACTCTACGGATACGAGAGATTGCTGCGAAGCTACGAGTCTTCAGACAAGACACCGGCTCTCATGTTGGCGCAGCGATATCATCTCGTCAGCCCGGTCTCGAGCGCTGTAGTACTCGAGTACGTTCCGCAATCGCATCCTTCTCCATTAGAAGAAGGAAAGACAAAAGCCGATGCTGGCAAGCTTGGTCTATCGTCGCCTGTGGATCTGCTTACAAAGACTAAAAAGGCGTTTGATGCCGGTAATGATAGAGCGGAACGGCGCATTGTTGATAATTTGGAGCCGGTTTATGAAAAATCCTCTGGTGCTTCCGGAGCGAGAGACGAGGCTCAACCGGCGGATGGTTTTGCCTCTGGTGGCGCTAAAGATCAGCAGGGTCAAGACGCATCGGTGAATGCTCCGGTGTTGCAAGGCAGTACCAATGGTACAGTTAGTTCTATTGAAGAATCGAATCGTGTCGATGGTGACCGCAACGATGATTTCAAAGCGCGTCAAAAGAATGAGGAACTGGCTCCACAAAAGGAAGCAATTTCACAGGACAAGGGACTCCACTTTGAGCCTGCCGCCACTGCTCCCACAGACCCCGCGGCTCCGTACTCTGCTTTGAAGCCATCTGCTGAGCCAGACATGGCGCCGCAATCTGCCCCACCTCCGCAGGTGCTGGCGCCCGCGACCCCAGCCCGCCAGGGCTTCGAAATGAAGCAGTTGTTTGCGCCGCAAGAATCTCAGCTCGAACGGGAGCAGAGCTTGAGTTCGCCGGGGTCAACTGGGCTCCAATTTTTAAATCCACAGCAACAGGACATGATCAAGTCTGCAGTAGGCATTTTTGTGCTCACCTTTTTGTGGATTTATGCCTTCTTCAAATTATTGAGAGCGATCCTTCGTTCGCGTTCGAACTGAGCAATTTAACTCGAACTCCTACCCCGAACGGATCCAGGCTCTGACTTTGATTTGGAACCTGACCAGGGTCGTGGTCCCACTCTATTCCAAGCCCGAGCCCGAGCCGATTGTGAATAATTTTGCCTGAATGACTTGACAGTGTACCGAACGTTCGGTACAGTAATTGCATGAACGAAATTCACGAGGTGAACACAATGGATACAGTAGGTACGATTGATGCGGCTCAGAAGACGAACAAAGTTGATGTCCGCTATCGAACAGTGAATGTTGAAGGACAGGAAATTTTTTATCGCGAAGCCGGGCGCAAAGGCGCTCCCATCGTGCTTTTATTGCATGGCTTCCCGACGTCGTCGCACATGTTCAGAAATCTGATACCAGTTCTGGCTCAGAATTATCATGTTGTGGCGCCCGATTATCCAGGCTTCGGTTTCAGTTCGATGCCACTGGTGACAGAGTTTGAGTACACTTTCGATAATCTGGCTCGGATTGTTTATGAATTCACCAAGAAGCTGCAACTGGAAAAATTCTCGCTCTACGTGATGGATTATGGTGCTCCCGTAGGCTACCGTATAGCCTCTCAGCATCCAGAGCAGATACAAACTTTGATTGTTCAGAACGGAAATGCCTATGAAGAAGGGCTCGACAATGATTTCTGGAAACCTATCAAGTTGTACTGGAAAGACAGGCTGAATACCGATTTAGCACCACTGAAAGGTCTGGTTGAACTGAGCGCGACAAAATGGCAATATCACACGGGAGTGCGAAACATCGAAGCTATAAGCCCTGACGCCTGGGTTCACGATCAGGCCGGTCTGGACAGACCCGGTAATCAAGAAATACAGCTGCAACTTTTTTACAGCTACGGTTCCAATCCTCAGCATTATCCTGCATGGCAGCAGTACTTTCGGGAGCATCAACCGCCAATGCTTATAGTCTGGGGAAAGAACGATCAGATATTCCCTGCAGCTGGTGCCGAACCTTACAAGAAAGATTTGAAGAATCTGGAATTTCATTTGCTCGATACAGGACATTTTGCGCTCGAGGAAGATGGAGCTTTGATAGGTGCTCTGATCAATCGATTTCTTGCCAAGAACGTTAAATGAAGAGCTCGATGTAGTCATGTCGAATGATGTCGATGACGTCAGATCCGTTCTCTCTATGGATCACCCGCTGATGCGGGTGATCTTTGGAATTCGGTGCCTGCACAATCATCGCAATTGCGTTGACTGCTGAGCTAATGTTCGCTACGCTCCCATCGAAAGGAGTTGACCAATGGAACGAACCGAACTGATTCCCGAATTGCTTGAACTTTTTCGTCAGCATGGCTACGAAGGTGTGTCGATTTCCACAGTGGCAAAAGCTACAGGGCTTGGAAAGTCGAGCCTTTATCATCATTTCCCAGACGGAAAGGAGCAGATGGCGACAGAAGTTCTCTTGCATATTGATGCAGCCGTGCGGGAGCACTTCATTGGTCCGCTCCGGGGCGAAGGGGCGCCGCGAGAGAAGCTGGCGCGTATGTCAAACAATGTCGAAGCTTTTTACGATGGTGGACGCAAGAACTGTGTTGTTGATGGGCTGACTCTAGGTGAAGCAAGCAACTTATTTCAGCGCTCGGTGGCTGCGTGCGTTGAGTCTTGGATTGATGCGATGGCGGCGGTGGCAGTGGAAGCGGGCGTCAGTAAAAAGTTAGCTAGAGAGCGCGGCGAAAGCGCTGTGATCGCGATCGAAGGCAGTCTTGTGCTTTCTCGCGCGCTCAAAAACAGTCAGATTTTCAAACGCGAGGTGAAGAATTTGCCTCGTCTTGTCCTTGAAGGTTTGACGCCGGGCGGCTGAGCATGCTGATTTTGCAGCCTTTTGGAAAAATGGTGATTGGGTCAAAAATCTCTTCGAGATTCAAAAATAATGCAAAAAGGAGCTGTCTGAAAGCCTCTTGACAGCATTGACTGTTAGCTTGAGATGACACTCGGAGGGCTCTCAGTAGTGCATAAAATGCAGATTTGTTTGTGCCCACTACGTAGTTCTCCCATGGAGCTACTAGCATGAACCATATATCATGTTGGTCTTCAGTGTCTGTCGTTCCCCAACGCAAGCAACTTAGTAGGTGTACTCATGACCCATGGGCATGGCCATAGGCGCGCATCTAGTCACGGAGACTCTTCCGTAGGCGCGCATCACACAAGCGATCATAGTTCTCCAATCGTGTCGGAATCGGCCAGAGCTTTAAGCGGGCCCGGTGAACAGTCTGACCACAAGATGGTGCGATCTTCCCATCCCACCGACCATGTCGTGATCACGCCGCTTGGTACCAAGAGCAAGGTCTCGGATCGTCCCGGGCTGGATATTCCTCCATTCAATATTGGATTGTTTGCGAGAGATGCTGTAGACGCCAAGCCTGCGCAACAGACAGGTGACGGCGCTCAACAGTCGACTAATGGTGGCAGACCAGGTAGCGACGTTTCTCCACGAACTTCTGATGCCGCGCAGCAAACACCAGGTCAGGCAGCTGGCCGTGAAGCCAAGATCAATGGTGCCACATCCATTGACGAGCTGGCCAGACGCACCGGCAATGATGCCATTTTTGTGGATAAACGATCTGAAGCCAACGACCGTGTGCAAGCCGCTGAGGCTCTCAAACCAGGCGAGACACCGAAGATTTCGGTGGTGTACGAAAATCGTACGCCTGATGCTGATCCACCGCCACCGAAGCCTGATTTCATTATCAAGAAAGATGGCACGATTGAGATGCTGCACAATCCTGAACAGAACGCCGACAAGAACATTGTTGTTCAGGTTGAGCGCGATCCAGGTCAAACCGGTGACCCCACTCCCGAACAAAAGGAAAGTCTGGCAGGACTCGTACCTTACCTTGCCGATCGCGTCGCCAACAGCCCCGCGTACAAGGCTGTTAGTCCTGATGGCTCGGTCGCAATTGAAGACAACCAGAATCTGGTTGACGACAAAGTTGAAGCCGGCATAGACAACAACATCAGCAAACCTCCCATTCCTGACGTAAATCAGCCGCCTGCTCCCGATGTTCCACAGGCTGCAGGTGATGCCTCGACCCGCATGAATCGTGTCGGCGGCAGTGGTGGCGGTCGTGACTCCTTCTCATCCAATGGCGACGGAGCAATGTCTTCCCGTGATGGCCAGGCGCCGCCACGAGATATTACTCCTCCCGTACAGGCAGTCGAAGATACGATTTCTGCTCTTGCCGGCGTCAAAGATAAAGCGCATCCTTACGACAACGTTGCCACCAGAAGTGATGGCAGCTACGGCGTCGGTCGCTATTCGATGAACATGTTCAACATCGGACCCTGGCTCGCAGACTTGCTGGGTGTCGATCTCGGTGATCCGCCTGACCCGGCAAAGTTAGCTGCTTTTCTGGCTGATTTGAAAGCGCATCCTGAAAAGTTGAAGGGCGCGATGAACAAACTCGCCCAGGAAGGCAAGGTCTCCAAAGACTTCGCCAGTAAGTTCGATGCCGGTAAGTTCGCTGACTTCCTCGGTAAGTTGGATGGTCAGCATGGTCCTATTTCTGCGCAGGACGTACACAACAACTTGCCTAAAGATTTGCAGGAAACAATAGCTAAAGATCGAATCGAGCACTACGCTAAAGGTCTTGGTATTGATACGAGCAAAGACCTCGGTGAGAAGGATGCCGGAAAATTGGCTCTGGCTATGTTCCTCGGGCGCACTCCTACGCAAGCTGACCTCTCCAATCCTTCGTACGAGAAATATCAAGATGCCGCCAACAATCTGTACAAACTGGCTCTGGCCGGGCAGTTCGGTTCGGATCGTATAGACATTTCGGAAGCGAACGGTCGCGTCGTGGCAGCGGCGGCGAGTAATGTCGGTGAGCAGCTATGGGCTCAGACTCCATGGGCTAACTCTGTGGAAGGTGGCAACCTTGGTTGCGCAGCTTCAGTTTCGCGAGTATTACAAGAATCGGGTGTTCTCCGTTCTGGTGAAGGCTCGGCTGGAGTGGTCGATCTGGCAGGAATTTTGCAACGCAAGGGATACCAGAAGATTCAGATCACCAGCATGTCTCAGTATCGCACCGGCGATATCGTTTATGGCGCCACAGGTGGTGGCGGCGGCGGCAACGCTCATATCGGTATCATCGGTGAAATCAGGGGTGGTCAGGTCTGGCAGTACGACAACAGCTCGAGCAAAACTACCTGGCAACATCGCACCGTGCAAGCCGGAGGCTCATTCATTCCTGGCGGCAGATTCGGCAGCAATCTCTATGTGCTGCGTGCTCCTGGATCGGACAACGCGCAGAATAACTAAAACGATACTGGGCACAAAAAGAACTCTGGTCGTGATAGTCTAGAGCCCCGCATCCCAGTCCGACCAATACGGTCGCTTCCACTAACCAATGCAAATAAGACTCGGAAACAAGCAAGACGAACCGATGGTGCGCGAGCTGTTGATGAAGGTCATGCACGAAGTAAAGTTGGAGCGCTATTTCGAGCAGGCTCGCCCGCCGCTCATGAACATGGAGCGCGAATATATTGGAAACGACGGTACCTATCTGGTTGCCGAAGATGATCGCAAAATCGTTGGTGTGGCAGCAGCGAAAAAGAAAAGCGATACGCTGTGTGAAGTTGCTCTCTTGTGTGTGACTTCCGAATGGAGGCGCATGGGGCTCGGCAAGCAGATGCTTGAGCAAGTAGTCAGATTTGCCAGAGGCATGGATTATGACGCCCTGCAAGTAGATGCTGCAGTGGTGGGCACTGAAGCGGCCGGCTTCTTGATGCACACGGGTTTCAGGTTGATGGATGCCGAAGAAAGCTCTGATCGCCGGGTGTGGCGGATGACTCTGTTGTAAAAACTCTAAAATCAAGCAATTTCTTTTTGATAAATAGCTCAGTCAGAATATTCGTGGTTACTCAATATGTGCGAAAATTTGTTTTGCAAATAGAGTTCCCATCAAGATCGTTAACATGAGTGTTGAATATAAACATTGTTTGGCTATAGCAGATTTGAGTTGGCTGCCCAGGGATGAGGCTGATTTTCAGTCTTTGGAGAAAAGGCTCGACAAGGTTCTCACGGACCATAAGCTTGTGGAAGCCTGTGTTGAGAAACGGACTGGTCAATCTCGCCAGATTAGACTTACACCCGAAGGTGAGATTGGAGACTGGAAAGAAGGAAAACAGGCAATTCGTCATCCGGTGCATGTGAGCTTGCATGAAGAGCGCCGCTATGACTGGAAACCCGAAGAGAGTCAAGAAGAAATTCAGTGGATTTGTTTGCAGCTTGGACCCAATTTCAAAGTCTATGACGATCCTTACGGTCAGATTGAACGTGTTAAGGAGAAGGGTTTTCATTGCGCAAAGTGCAGTGCCGAAGTGGAAGAGAAATCAGATCCCTGGTTTCCCCAAATGCTCGATGGATTTGCCATCTGTCAGGCGACCTGCAATTGTGGTGGCGAGGTTTTACCAGCCACAATAACTTTAAAATCTAAGACGTCTGATCCGGCACCGAATTTAGCTATATGGAAAGCTTGTCTGGTTCTGGATTTTGGCGGTTGCGAAACCGAGGCGGTTCTTTCTCAAGGTAAGCTCAAAAGCCAGGAACTTCGGAAGGACCTGGAAGCCGCTTTTGGGCAAAGTCTCGTTGAATTTGGCGCCTGGTATTAGAAATCAGGGGCTCTGATTCAGCTCTTTGATTTCCAGGTTCTCGCCATCGCCTTTGAACATAGCAAATGACGTGAATCCTTGATGAACCAGTGCGTCAAGCTGTTTACGCATATCTTTTTTGCGTGGTTGCACTGAAACGATCAAGCCCCGGTTTCGCATGCGACTGGCTGTCGAAAACACTTTCGGCAGGTCGTCTTGATCGGGATTGCAAATGAGAGCGATTTTTTCGGCCGCGTGTGGTGGCTTGAAGCCTCTGTCGGTCAAGACTGTAATGATGCGCTCGAAGCCAATTGAAAAGCCGCATGCAGGCACGTCGCGACCTGAAAATTTGCCCACCATCTTGTCGTACCTGCCGCCGCCAGCAATCGAGTAGGTATAGCCAGGGCAGGCAATTTCAAAGATCTGTCCTGTGTAATAACCCATGCCGCGCACAAGGGTTGGGTCGAATTTGATGTCGTATGACCCTTGCCCCTGAGCCGTTATTCCTCTGATCACGTTGGCGAGGGGATCCAGCGCCTCATGCGACCGCAGTGATTCCGGCAGCGCATTTCTCGCTTCGTCGAAATCTTTTGTGCTCTGCAGGGTGTTTACTACAGTCATCAATTTTTCAATGGCGGCCGGTGCGTGACCAGCTTTCTGCAATTCGCCACGAACGCCGTCCTCGCCTATCTTGTCGAGTTTGTCCAGAGTGATAAAGACATTGTCGACGCGTGTGGAGTCGAAGCCGCAGTATTCCGAAAGTGCTGACAGGATGCGACGATCGTTGATGCGAATGGTGAAATTTTTGAATCCCAATTCTTTCAGTGCTTCGGCTGTAGCTTGCAGAAGTTCCATTTCGGCAAGCTCGTTTTTGATGCCGAAAATGTCGATATCGCATTGAGTGAATTGTCTGAAACGACCGGCTTGTGGGCTTTCTGCGCGCCACACTGAGCCGATTTGAATTGCTTTGAGAGGGTTTGGCAGGGTCGATTGGTTGTGAGCATAAAAGCGCACAAGCGGAACGGTCAGGTCGAAGCGCAATCCCAGATCTGCAAGTGACTCGCGTTTTGGTTCTCCGCCTGCCAGTTCTCGCTCCAGTTTATCGCCGCGCTTCAAGACTTCGAAAATGAGGCTCAGGTTTTCGCCGCCTTCGCCCCGGCGCAACAGGTTTATATTCTCCAGTGCTGGAGTCTCGATGCGGGTGAAGCCGAAACTTTCGTAGGTTTTGAGGATCACTCCGGTTGCCCAATCGCGAATGGCTGCGTCTGCCGGGAGAAAGTCGCGCATACCGCGCGGGGGCGCTGAACTCTCGATTGTGGACATGGAAACCTCTCCTCTGAAATGACGGAGGTCAATAATCTCAAAACCTGTCCGTTTAAGCTATGGGCTGACACTTCCTTGTTGCCAATGTTCACGAGATTTATGGACGACTGGCTTTTAACGGCATGCAGCTGAACCCTGCTGTTGTGGTATCGTATATGGTGCCAATTTGGACAAATTTTTTTTAGTGAAATGACAAAAAGAAGAAAGAGCGATGGTGGCCTGCGCCACCATCGCCCCTACCCGTTCAATCCCGGGACACCGAAAGTGGTGCGCCCGGGTCATCAATGCGGGTCAGTTGCTTCAGTTGATCCGGTACTTGATGCGGTACGAGACCGTCGCCTTGCCGTTGGCGGGGACGGAGACGCGCATGGTGCCGGCGGTGTTGTTGGAGTCGACGAATTCCGGGCGCTTGATGAACTCGGCCTTGTCGGGGAAGGCTTCGCTCACCAGCACTTCGACGTCGGTGCCCTTGTAGTTGAAGATGGTGACCTCGCGCTCTTCCTCGCGGAAGAGAGGCTTGACCACCTTCTTCTTCTTGCCGCCCTCGGGCTCCGCTGCCACGACGGCCGGGCGCATCGACATCGCCGCCATCCTGGGACCGGTCTCGACGTCCGCGTCCGTGTCGACCGGCAGTCCGCCCTCGGGCGTGACGACCTGCTCGGGCTCGGGGTCCGGCTGGTCCTGATGCAGGAACGTGAGCCGGCGAGTCGCCTTGACGTCGGCGCTCGGCTTGCGCAGTTCGAGCTTGAACGGCTCGCCCTTGGCGCGCGCTTCCACGACCGCGGCATCGACCTTCTGCTCGGCGCCCGAGCTGTCGTAGACGAAGAACGCCACCTCGCCCGCCGGCATGTCCTTGCCGAGGTTGCTGGCCTCATCGTTCTTCACCCGCAGGCGCACGGAGACAGGCAGCTTGGCGCTGTCTTCCTCGACCACGCCCTGGTTGTAGGCGTAGTAGTTGGCGGGCAGGAAGAGCTCGACCTGCACCGGCACGCCTTCGGCGAGGAAGAGGTTGCAGTTCTTGGTGGCCGTGGCGCCGATGCTGAGCGCATCGGGCAGCACGTACATCTTCTGCTCGCCGACCGTCTCGACGCCAGCGTCGTCTGCCATGACCGACTCGAGAGCGGCGCCGCCACGAGCCGACATGGCCATCGGTGCTGCCGCTGCCATGCGCACGCCGCCCTTGGGGAAGTTGCGCCGGCCCGAGCCGAAGTTGTTGCCCGTGAACAGCTTGAACTCGCCGTCGTCGATCTGCAGACCGCTCTGGTTGGTGATGTCGACGACGCATTCGAAGCGAGTCAGGGTGCTCGTCGCCTGGTCGAAGAAGGCGTTGTAGCGCGCCGCCCAGTTGATGCCGTCCGCTTCGTAGAGGAAGCGCACCTGGTACTTGCCGGGCTCGTTCACCGACGGTTCGAAGACGAGAGAAGGCGTGTTGGCGAGCCCTTCGGGCACGCCATCGCTGAGCTCGAACTTGGGCGTGAGCGGCACCACGACGATGCTGCCTTCCTGCTCGAGCACGACCTGGTTGCCGAGCACATAGCGAAGGATGCCGGTGGTGCGCACCGGACCCTGCTGCGTCTGCTCGATCAGAGTCACCTTGGAGTCGACCGCCTTCTGCAGGATGGCGGCGCCGCTCATGTTGGCGGGCTCGTAGCTGGACGAGCCGATGTTGAGCACACCCGGACCGGAGGCGCCCAGCACGACGAGACTGTTCTCGACGAATGCGGTCGGCAGCCCATCGAGCTGCACCGAGTTCTTGCCCTTGATGAGCGCCAGTTCGCGGCTTTCGCGGATGACGGCCTGCCCGCCCTGATAGACGGTGAGCTTCAGCTGCCTTGAGGCGGCCGACTTGCGCAGAGAGCGCTTGCGATTGTTCGTAGCCATTTCGTTTGATCCTCATCGCTTTGTTGCTGCTTTGCCTGGCTGCGACTGACTGTCGACCCGGCGGTGCGGCAACGAAATCTAGTCAGCTTGCGCTGACGGGTCATTAGCCTTGCGGGTGGGCAACGTGTCCACCCGCTATTTGAACTGAGCCTGAGCAGGCTTCGAGAGCCTGCTAATAAGACATTACGCTCTGCCGGTGGCGTAGCGTTTCTCCTCCGGCGGCAGCGCTTCCGCTGACATCGGAGGCTGGGTGTCGGGCCACAGAACCTCGGCGGCGGTGAGGAACTGTTCGGCCCGGTCGAGGAACTCCTCGGCGCGTTCGAGCAGCACATCGGGCAGGAAGTCTTCCGGTCCGACTTCGAACTCGAGCACGTACATGCCGTCACGCGTCGGAATCTGCTCGACGAGTCGCTCGGCATCGCGAAGGAAGCAGACCTGCGGCTTGGCCGTGTGACCGAGCAACAAGTCGCGGCTTGGGGTGCGGACACCGGTGTCTGACGGAGCGATGCCTTCATCGTCAGGCACCCTGATGATGGCGTCCATCTCCATCGGGGCGATGATGTAGGTCAAACGCTCCGTCGCACCCGCTTCGGCCGCCGGCTGTTGACCGCCGATTAGGTTCTTGCTGCCCGAGGTGCTCGCCGCATGGTCGTCGCCCGAGAGCCGCATCAGGGCCTTGAGCACGAGCGAATCGACATCGGGGAACGGGAAGGTGTCCTTACCGACCCCGGGAACAACGACCATCTTGCCGCGCCGGTTGACGTGAGCAAGCGGGTCGTGAAGGCGCACGCGCACAGCCGGTCCCGGGTTGGGAGCGGTGATGGCGATGTTCTCGGCAGTGTCCATGATGGCGGCTGCCACACAGCACTGCTGGCCACTCAGAACGAGGAGACCGGCGACTTCGCGCGAGACCTCGTTGGGTTGGGGGGCTTTCAACGGTCCGACGGCGTTGACGAGCCTGTCATATCGCCGCAAGAAGGCTTGCAGGCGCCGATGAAAGATGTCTGGCGTATTCATACAATTTCTCCTTGGTCGGTCCTTGATTGGAACGACAATTACGAGAATTCAGCTGCGCGAGGCGGATGCTTCACACAGCTAAACAGGCATATTTCACGCATCGCAACGACCCAGCGCTCTTCAGACACACCTGCGTTCGTCCCAGCTCAACCCCCGATCTCGAAGAGACCAGAAAATATCGTGTTGGGAAAAGCACAAGCTTTGACTGTGTTTTGCTGAAAGAGCCTGAATAACGAAACGAACGTGAATACGCTCAATCTAAGAAATCACAGGACTTTGCTCACACTTGCCAACCTCGATTGTGTGGTGTGTTGAAGCATATCTGCGGCGTATGGGATGGTTGCACTAGCTGCATTCCCTGAAAAGCCGGGCTATCCGCAAAGTGTTGCAAAGACTTCCTCCGCGGAGTTTGTTTAGTCTTGTTATGCGGTGCATATGGTGGTATCCATAGTGGTCGCCTGCTTATTAATACATGCTTAAATTAGCTCCTGGAGCCATCTTGACGCTAGCGCGGGTGTCAGAAGTTCTGTTAAATACTATATGGATGAATAGATGCGGGTCCAAAAAAATCTGGTCAGCATGGTGAACGCTTCATGTGCGTTTCATATCCATGCTGCCAGATCTCTTGTCGGTTGCGTTTCCAAATTGCGTCCCTTGCATCTAGTTAAGCGCACTTGTCGAGTAGTGGAATGCCCAGCACCAGTCTGTTTCCAGACGTGCGCCGTTCGAGCACCTGCTGGCGGAGTCCGTCGCAGAAGCTCTTGAGGGCAATTGAGGTAGCCAGCGAGCCGGCAGATTCGCACAGATTGAGCTTGCCTGTCCGCAATGCGAGCACGACAAATTCCTTCTGCAGACCGTCGATAGCGCCGGCTTCGAACAAGCGGTCGTTACCGGCGCCACCACCTGTGATGGCGATGCAGGGAACGTTCAGCCTGGTGAGAAACGCGACGAACTTGACGCCGTCGTTGACCGGTCCGCACAAGCCGCCATCGCACAGGGCGATGTCGAATTGGGTCGGGTCGATTTCGATGAGGCGGGAGACGTCACCGTCGAAAGCGTCGCCCATGGGGTCAGCTGACGGATTGGCGCGGATGCCGACGATGCGACCGTTTTCCAGTCGTTGAGCGCCGACGATCCAGGTGTAAACATGACCGCGCTTTGCCAGCTCCTGTTGAATGGGAATGGCGAATGCGGCAGAGTCTTCGATAAGGAGTACGTTCATGACGCAGCCTCCTGAACGGGATGTTTTAGACAACGCAAATGCCCGTAATGTCATTTGTGCTGCCCGAAGCGAGTGGCAGACGGGTTATTCCGTCTGTTGTCGTTTCGAGTCGAGTGGAGATGGAAGCAAACGACCCGAGCCTTTCGGATTTGCCCGGGTCGTTTGCTTGCCGGAGAAGGTCAGTCGGTGAACAGGACCGGCTGCTGGTGGATGGAGTCGAAGCCGTCGTCGCTGTTCCCGACGTAGTTGGCTTCGTGCTTGTCGCCGTTGAAGTCGGACTGCAGGAGCAGCTCGATGCGCGCCGATGCGCCGACCTTGCTGGCCACGTACTGCACGGCCGATTCGATGGTGGCGGCAGTGTCGGTGGTCGGGCAGGTCTCGCTGAAGCTCGGCGGCGTGGCGGCGAAGAGGTCGATGTCGTTGGTGTGGATGTAGAACCCGTCGACCGGCGTGCCGTTGGACGGAATGCTGGTGCGGTCGATCATGATCCAGACGAAATTGTTGCTGCCGCGGTCGCCGGTGAAGCGAACGCGCGAGCTGCGAACGTCGGGCTGATGCGCCTTGTTCACGATCGCCTCGAGAGCGCTGCGAACGGCATCTTCCACTTGCGGCGATGCAAATGCGGTCATATAACCTCCTTGGTACTACTTCGGGTGCAGTCAAATACGAAAACCGGGACCCGATTGCCTGGTTCTCGTGAGTGAACATCCTGATAAGACCTTTGAGAATCTGCAGCCTTGCTTTTGGACGACCTTCTCTACACCTGTGCAGGCGAGAAAATAGTGTCAAGAAAGTAGTGAGGCTTTAGTTCTTCTGTAGGCTCTTATCAGATGTATCGGAAATGGACTTTCACCCTAACTCCGGAGTAAGAACGGTCGCAACCAGGCACTCATCTCTGAGCCGCCGGCAAGAGCAACAGTCTCTGTTGGAGGAGGTTCGCCTGCTTGCGGCACAGGTACGGATTATCGGCATATTTATGGGGGTGCCAGTAGGCACTATCAGCCACCCGCTGCTCAGCTATTGCGGGAATATAAAGCAAAGATTAAAAGCTAGCGCGTCGGCGCGAGCTTGGCTGCCGCGATTTAGCGCGACCTGGCGCGGGTCTTCTCATTCGTTCATGAAGCCGGAGCCGCAGGTTCTGTGGGCTGAGTCGGTTTCTGTTTGGCATCTTTACCGGTGGCGAATTTTTTCACCTGGGCAGGCATACGGTTAACTATTTTGCTTGAGAGAATCATGTTTTCTCTGGCCGCTTCCAGCATGTCACCTTTCTCGTCCAGAGCATTCAGCAAGTAGCTGTGCAAATCGACATCATCATCGTTGATTGCTTCTGCCTTTCTGTATTCAGCAATGCAATCGTCGAGTCGCCCCCCTTCTCTGAGCATGTCAGCCAGTAAGATATGGTTGTTGTACTCCTGCTCGGTGGCTGGTTTGCCTTCTTCCAGGCGTCCTGGCCTGAGATGTAATAGTGTCAAAAGTGGTGGCAATTTGGGCACGAATTTGAATCGGTTGAACAATTTTGCAGCGTTAAGCGCCTTATCGCGCTCATTGCCCACGTAATAGCGAGAGCCTAGCTTGGCTTGTGCAACCGCATATTCGTTTTGAAAAATGACGTTGACGTCGTTTAGATCATTCACCTGAGCAATAATTTTCTCGTAGCACTGTCTGGCAGCTGTTTCATTGTTGAGTTTGCTTTCCAGATCGCCGAGACGACGCAACAATGCCAGCGATTTAGGCGAGTTTGCTAAGCCCTGTTTGTACACTTCGCGTGCTTCTTCTAACTTTTTCTGGTCAGTGTATTGTCGGCCCAGTTCCAGGTATGCGGCTTCGTTGTATTTGTCCAACTGAATGGCAAGTCGTGCTTCTCGTTCGGCTTTCGGGTAATCTTTTTGCGCAAAATAAATCGATGAAAGAGTCTGATGAGCGTCTGATGACCAGGGCTTTCTTTTGATCAGTTCGTTGGAGATTTGCAATGCTTCTTTGTAGCGGTGTTCATTTCGTAAAAATGTGATGGCGCGAGCGCAGGCCCGTCCTGAGAAACGCCCCTGTAGAGCTAAATTGTATTGTTCTACAGCAGCACGTTTGTCACCTCTTGCGGCATAGCAATCGGCGAGATCATAGTGCCATCCGGGCTCATTTGGTTTGAATTTTCCAGCTTGCTTGAGCAACTCGATTTGTTTGTCAGCATTGGCTGCGATACGCTGTAACGTCGCAAGCAAAAGCGTTTTGATGTATTGATTGGGCATCTTCGCTGCTGCTTCGCCGAACTGAATTCTCGACTGTTCAGTTTGTCCGGTCTTACTCAAAATTTTTGCGTAAATGTAGTGCAGGTACGGATCATCCTTTCCGCCCGGTTGCGCCAGGGCAATTTCCATATAGTTTTTTGCGCTGTCCATATCTGCTGTTTTTGCCGCTTCCAGAGCCAAAATTTCTAGAGTGGTACGGGTTTTGTTTTTCTGCGCTTTCAACCACTGGTAATACGGCACTGACTCGGCCCTTAGCCCGCACCGGGTCAGACTGTGGGCCAGATAGGCGGTCGCCACCTGATCGTCCGGGTTCAGGGCGTGAGCAATGGAGAATGCCTGTGCTGCGGCTCGTTCGTTTTCATCGTATTGAAACGACCGGCCAATGAGAAGGAATATTTTCGATTTGGTGCTGTTTGGTGCCGATCTGACTGCAAGAAAAGCGCGGGAAAAATTGCTGATTGCCTTGCTTGGTTGGAAATCGTCTAAATCTTTCAAGCCTTTACTGAAGTAAGAGTCTTTCTCAATGCCATCGCTTTCGGTGCTGGTGGGTGCAGGCGGTGCACTTAATGCGTGGGGCATCGAAGCCGATAACATCAGCAGCAAGGACCAGATAACAGAGCTATTGTCGAATCGGGTTTTCATCGGTTAGTTTTGCGGGCGAAATAATCGACAAGTAGTTTGCGGCAAGCATCCTCTTCGACTCCTGCCAGTACTTCAGGAAGCGGGTAGATGCGCCCTTTGCAGAAAAGATTGAATTTCGAGCCGAGCGCTCCCGATACGTTGTCGTATGCGCCAAAAACTACCCGAGCGATGCGCGACTGAATAATGGCTTCTGCGCACATAGGACATGGCTCCAGGGTGGTGTAAAGTGTGGCGCCGGAAAGCCGCCACCCGCCAATTGCCTTTGCCGCCTGTCTGATTGCGACAATTTCTGCGTGCGCGGTCGGGTCGCCCGCCGACTCTCTTTCATTATGCCCCTGTCCGATGATTTCTGAGTTGAGAACGATTACGCAGCCCACAGGCACGTCATCGCCGCTTTGCTTTGCTTCTTGCAAGGCCCGGGACATGTATTGCAAATGATTTTCTGACTGATTCATAAAATGAGTAATCGTTAATCTAATTCGTGTCCAGAAATCAGATGCCAAGTATATAAGCGTACGTGAACAGGATGAGGTGAGGCGCAGACGAAGAATTCAAGGCAAAGGGGTGTTGCTAGTCTTCTTAAGAGTGCCAAAAACATCGAATCCACCATGTTCCGGACCTGACAGGGGTGACAGGTCGATTCTAAATCAACAACGTGAGAGTTAAAGCTAACCAGAGGTACAGATATCGAAACAACAATTTTGAAATTTTTTGCCACTTAATGGCTAGCAATCTGCTTTCTAAAAAGAGACCGAGAAATCGGTCTCTTTTCTTGTGTGCAATATACTTGTTTTGCGTCTGCTCTTGCGGCGGTTCTTTGCGTGGAACGATTCGGAAAAGTGCATCTTGGAAAGTTTTGACGGAGTCATTGATCGCCTCGATATCGCACCAGGCGGTAGGGGTGCGCTGAACGGTTTGAATTTTGCCGTCAAAGATATGTTCGACTTGAAAGGTCGCACTTGCAGTTTTGGTACACCTGACTGGAAGCGCACTCACGCACCTGCTGAGGAGACTGCACCTGCTGTACAGCGATTGCTTAACGGTGGCGCTCATCTGAAATACAACGCTTGTGCCGATGAACTGGCGTGCAGTCTCGATGGAATTAACATTCACTTTGGAACGCCGGTCAACGCTCAAGCACCCGACCGCATTCCCGGCGGTTCCTCTAGCGGTTGTGCATCGCTCGTCTCTCGTGGTGAAGTCGACTTTGGGCTCGGCACTGACACAGCAGGCTCGGTGCGTGTGCCGGCAAGTTATTGCGGCATCTTCGGTTACCGGCCTTCGCACGACTATATTTCTGCCGATGGTGTCTGCCCGCTTGGTGTCTCGTTTGACACGGTGGGTGTTTTCACTCGAGAGGCAGAACTTCTGGAGCGAGTCGCTGCTGTCTTATTGAAAGAAGAGATGGATTATTCCAATTCAGAGATCATGCCGACTAATCTCATCATTCCGTCAAATTTTGCATCAGTACTCGACCCCGCTATTGCACCGTATATGATGGCATTTGTGGACGAGGTGAAGAAGCGCTTTGTCACCGTAAAAGAACAAAATTTCTATCAGCATGCTCGCGATGTGTACGACATTTTCAGTGTGGTGCGGGCGCGCGAAGCCTGGCAGGCGCATGGTGAGTGGCTGGAAGCGGTAAAACCGAACCTGGCTGTTACTATTCGTCAGCGCATTTATTCCTGTCGAGAAGTCAGTGATGCCGCGTATCAACGCAGTCTTGCTGCCCGGTCTGATTTGCTCAGTCGCAGTGATGCAGTTGTGGATAGCAACTCCTTCGTTTGTCTGCCCACGACCTGGGGCTACCCGCCCCTGACGAGTGCCGGTGAAGGTGAACTGCAGGATAATCGCAACCGCAATATCGTCATTACGACCCTGGCCTCCTGTTACGGATTTCCTCAGATAACCATTCCCATACCGGCTGGAAAAATGAAGGCAGGCGTGTCGATTATGGGTGCTAAAGGCTCAGATAAAGCACTCTTGCGCTTTGTCAGAGATCTGACCACTTAATTGCGTCAGATCTGATCGGCTAGTTCTGACCACTTATTTACGCCAGTGCTGACCGGCTAACTCTGAAAAGTTAATGGCGGACGTCTTGGTCGCTACAGATATTTCTTGGTCACGCCCAGCTCGAGCGCATAGCGATAACCGATTAACTTGTAGAGCAGTTTGGCAACCAGAAAGTCTGGCGCGTGAAGATTGGCAATGGGCGCCAGTTCTACGATGTCTGCGCCGACTACGTTTTTGCGTATGCACAACACTTTGATCAGTTCGATCAGGTGATACCAGGTCATGCCGCCCGGTTCCGGAGTGCCTGTGGACGGCATAACAGATGAGTCGAGCCCATCTACGTCGATAGTCAGATAGACATTATCCGAAAGGGTATGGATGATTTCGTGGAAATTCCAGCGATCTTGCTGGCGCGCCCAGAATATGTTGATGTTTGGCTTTTCTTCTTCCAGCCATGTCACTTCGTCCTGGCTTATGTTTCTGATGCCGACTTGCGTTATTAGAGGCTGAGGCAGTGCCTTGTAGACGTGATAGGCGACCGAGGCGTGGCTGTAAGGGTTGCCTTCGTAAGACTTACGCAGGTCTCCGTGCGCATCGATCTGTAGAACCGAGAGGTCAGGATAACGCTGAGCGCAGGCCTTGATGGCGCCCAGAGAAAGAGAGTGTTCGCCTCCGATGACGATAGGAAATTTTCCTGTCTCAATGATTGGCGATATGGCATCTTGCAATGGCTGGAATGCTGTCGGGCTTTCTTCACCACCGACCGGTTCCATGATCACCGGCTCGTGAGTGTGGATGCCTATTTTGTGTGGCTCGATCCAGAGTTCATCGTCGAACAATTCCACTTGCTGGCTCGCTTCCAGAACTGCGGCCGGACCTTTGCTGGTTCCTTTGCCGTAGCTGACTGTGGCCTCGTAAGGAACGGGAACGATAACAACCTTTGAATTCTCCTTGTTGGAAAATTCGTCAGGTAAGCCAAAATAATTGGAGCTGTTGGTTTCTGCCATATTGCCAAGTGCTTTGAAGGGGCCGGTTGGCTGTTTATAGCATTTATTCAGCTAAGAATTAAACTGGCACAAAGAATCTTCAAGAGACTGTTTTGCGCTCACTGACGGATCACGACGGTTGATGATCAGTGGTGTTTGCAGTACATATTCTCGGTCGCCAAATTTTTTAGGTCTTCCGCCCGGCACAACTACTGCGTTTTCAGGCACTCTGCCGAAAAATTCTTCGCCTGTCTTGATGTCCACTATCGGCGTGCGGGGTGTGATGACTGTGCCCGCGCCGATGACAGCGTTCGCTTCTACTATACAGCCCTCGTAGATGCCGCAGCTGCCGCTTATGAAGGCATTGTCTTCGACAATTACGGGAGTGCCTTCAGGCGGCTCCAGAACGCCACCAATTATGGTGCCTGCGCCGATCTGCACATTCTTTCCAATGCGAGCGCATGAACCGACCAGTACGAGTGAATCTACCACGGCGCCCTCATCGACGTAAGCGCCTATGTTGACAAAGCTGGGTGCCATAATCACTACTTTCGGCGCTACGTAAGCACCTCTTCTCACGGAAGAATAAGGCACAATGCGGTGTGCCTCAGCTGAGAACGTGCGCAGTGGAATTTTGTCAAAGAAATGCCCCTCATCCATTTTTTTTACTGGTGAGATGCGGAAATAAAGCAATATAGCCTTTTTTACCCAGGCATTGGTTTCCCATTTGCCTTTGATTTTCTCTACTACTTTGATCGTGCCCTGGTCTAACCCTTCCATGACCATGTCAATCAGCATCGTTGTTTCAGGTGGTGTAGTTCTGGCTTCGAACAACTCGTCGATGCGTTTGGCAAGATCCGTGGGATCCTTTTTCACTTCCGGGTCTCCAGATGTTTGATCAATCTCTTCGCTGTTTCGGCTAGCACCGCTGTTCCAATCCACAAACCTGATTCGTCCAGGTCGAATGTGTCGCTGTGATGACTGCGGCGGTCGCCTGCGATTTCTCCACCGAGGAACATGAAAGCGCCCGGCACTACTTCTGCAAACATCGAGAAGTCTTCGCTCCAGGTACGTGGTTTGATGGCCAGGACATTGTCTGCACCAATCAAGTCGACGGCGGCCTGGCGCATTACTTCGGTTATCTCAGGGTCGTTTACGGTGGTCGGATATCCTAATTCATATTCGATTTTGTAGTCGCCACCCAGAACACGAGCGATCGAGCAAGCACGTTCCAGCTCTTGTTGAATAAGATCGCGCACTTCTTTGCTGAATGTGCGGAATGTTCCTTCCAGAGTAACCGAGTCAGAGATGATGTTGCCTCTGACGCTCGAGCTGTGGAAAGAGCCAACGGTGACGATAGCAGGCTCGAGGGCCGATATCCTGCGGGAGACAATTTGTTGGATGCAGCCGACGACCTGCGCTGCTACAACCACTGCATCGACTGTGGTTTCGGGATAGGCTCCGTGCCCACCGCGTCCCATGATGGTGATAACGAAACTGTCGGCTGCTGCCATGACCGGTCCAGGAAGTATCCCAACTTTGCCCGCTGGAATCGTGGCATCCATGTGCAAACCGATGATCGCCTCGACGCCATTGAGCGCATCGTCTTCCAGCATCTTGTACGCGCCTGATTTGCCGTCTGAGTCGGCAAATTCTTCAGCTGGTTGCATGACCATGCGGATGCTGCCGCCCAGGTCTGCACTTTGATTGGCCAGTATCTTGGCTGCGGCAAGCCCACAAGAAATGTGCGCATCGTGCCCACAAGCGTGCATCACACCTTTGTTTTTGGAGGCGTAGCTTTTCTGATTTGCTTCATCAATCGGCAAACCGTCCATATCGGCGCGAATCGCTACTCTGGTGCCTTTGCCGATGTCGCCGATGACGCCTGTTTTGCCGACGCCGCGCTTGATTTTGTAACCAAGAGAGTCGAGCTTGTTAGCGGAAAGCTCCGCAGTTTTGGTCTCGTAGAAGCTTAATTCCGGCTCCGAATGCAGATGTCGGCGCAATTCGACAATCTCGCCTTGCAATTTTTTCGCCTGGTCGAGCACTGAGGAGTTTGACATTAGTTGAACCTCAAAGGCATTTTTGTGTGTTGATGAGAATAGCTGATACGCACGCGGACTTACCGATTTCCGAAGATAGATTGCGCAGTGTCCCGGCGTCGAATCATCGGCGCGATCAATTTTCAGATTGAATTCTGTGTGCGCGAGATCGGTGTATTACCGGTGCCCGCCGCCGCCCATACCGCCGCTCGGACGCCACTGTGCGAGAGCTTCTTCAACCGTTGTGATGGCTATTCTGCTAACAAGCAAGCTCAATGCGTCGATTTGTTCTTCAGTAAATTGTGCGCCGGTTTCTTCTAGAGCGCGCCGTATTACACGTTCTGCTTCAGACTTGAGCATAACTTTCCTCCAACTGCAACTAATAACCTGCGGTCGAATCAGAGATCGCCGCGCCATGTGACGAAAGAGTTTAGCGCGAATTGCTGTGCGGTAGCGTACCGGTAGCTATGCTTTGCAACCAGGCATGCGTATTTAGACTTAAGCGCGAACCCAGGTTTTGCCAAGCTGTGAGAATTGATTGACCAGGCGATTTAGCCATTGTTTAGCTGAAGCCAGAACGCCTGGCTTGTCTGATTCATCTGACTCTGCGTTTGGTTTGAATGCTTGTGTTTTCAGAGTTATGCGTTGAGCTTCGCGGTCCATAGCTTCTTGCAACAGCTCGCGCAGAGTATCAACTTCGACTGTCGACTTTCTGTTTTTTGCTCTGAGCGCGGGAATTCTCGACAAGCTAGGCTCCTTGCTCCAGACTCGGGGAGCGTGGCTGTCTGCTGAGCGTCTTGGATACTCTGGTCTTGCGTATTCGTCTTCGTCTAGAGCGGGCCAATCGAAGTTGCGTTCCAGGCTTCTTGTGTCGACTGAGCTGGCGCGGAAATCCCAGGCAAATGGAGTTCTGTCTGGTGTCGTTGTCATTTCAATCTCCTCGCTCGTTGATTTTGCAGTGAAAGCTGGTTTGAACTCTCCGTTTTGGAAGAGTAGAGGTCTGGCGCAGGTTTCAGCCTGGCTGCCCAGGTTGACGAAAAAGCGATTGCCGTCCGCCAGTTCGACACCCTGTAGCGAGAGTGGGCGTTGCATCATGCGGCGTGACTGGTTCATCAATGTGAAGCCAGCCAGTTCGGGCACTCTCGCCGCTGTCTCTGCCTGGCTGTCGGATGACTCATAGAGCTCACTCATGCAATCGCTGAGATAAAGTCTTGTGCCGCGCAAATCCTTGAGTACGGAAGGAAGGGTCGATTGCATCTGCCATCACCTTGGAAGAAAAATCTTGTCGGGACTCTTGTATCTAATCCATGCCCTACTGACATTTCTCGTCAAACGTTGAAAAGCGGCAAAGGCGCCATATTTGATGTCAGTAAGGGGGTAGCTTGTGCTTGACTAGGGGTAGCATTAGACGCTGATAATAAATGCTCCAATTTGGCGATTGAGCTCGGTGTGGAATTCTTCGTGAAGCTGCGCCAGTGGTTGCGTCACTTGCTGCGAACTGCCTTCAATTGGCATTGCTAACTGCAAAATCCGCAACACTTCGCGCCTCTTGCTTATGTTGACATCGCGCCTGAAATGCTTTAGGGCAATCTTCATTGGCGCTAACGTCGCTATTTATGATTTCCTTATGATCCTGCTAATCTGCGTCCGATGGGGTTTTAAAGCATGTCTTGCCTGCCTCGTGTCTACCCCAAAAATATCTTTCCGAAATCCCGACAGGTATACGCTCGCAGCGCCCTGCCCGCGCGTCAGCCTGTGGTGATCAAGAGACAGTAGCTATTTCTAGCTCTATTAGAAGCTTTGTTGGCTTTCCAAGTGTAACTATGTATGTTTTAGACATTCTCTTCTAACTCAACTCAGGATTACGTACTCCACACAGGTAGCTCTCCCTTCTCCTCAACACATACGGCACCGCACCTCTTGCAAAGGAAGTATGCGTTCGCCCATGTGATTGAAGCATTGAGACAGCTAACGTAATCTTGAACAGACGGTGGTCGTTAACAACAACTCACTCGTCTCAGAAAGGAGCAAGTCATGACTAAAAGGCGTGTAAGCCTGGTTTTTCGTTCTGCTTTCCGCCGGCTCCCCAAGATGTTGAGGCGAGTTTTCGGTCGCAGATGCCGGGATTGCAAGAAGACTCATCTGGAAGTCGAACGCAAGTTCAAGATTTCCGCCGACGAGTTTCGCGCTCTCCCTGCCCGTCTTCTCTCTCAAGGCTTTCAGTTGAACGGTCAGGTGTTCATGACGGACACGTTCCTGCCCGTTCAGGTTGAAGGCGACATGATGCGTATCCGTGTCGAGACCATGAACGACATCACCAAGACGATTCTCACGCGCAAGCAGTGGGTGACCGTCGGTGGTGAGCGTGAACGGCAGGAGACGGAACGCGAGACCAACGAGCTTGCTGCGGGATGTTTGCTGGAACTCGGCGAACGGCTCGCAGGTGCTCCGCTTCCGTCGTTCAGCAAGGACCGCGACATGTACAGTCGCCTTGCTGAGGACGAACACCACCAAATCGTTGTCGCGCTCGACACCGCGGAAGGGCTGGGGGACTACTCTGGTCACTACATGGAAATCGAGCTTCTGGTACCCGTCGATGGCGATGTGCAAGCCGCAAGGCAGCAAATCGCTACCCTGGCAGCCAGTTTGCTTGGTGAAGAGCGTGCGTTCGAGCAGCTTTCCTACCAGGAGATGCTGAAGCGTTCCACGCGCTAACCAACCAAGTTCTATCAGGCGACTGGGTGTCGCCAATTCCCTGGAGCCGCTTACGTTAGGCGGCTTCTGTGTTTCATCGGCCACTACGGCCTAGGCGGCGCTCACAGCGTTGCTGATTCTAAACCGCCGGATCAGACCGGCACAAAGGAGTCTGTTATGTCTACTACCAAGAAAAGCAAGATGATCTTGCTCGACACCGAGCAAGTCAGTCCCCGTACCGAAGCCTTCATCGAGTACTTCGGTTCTCGCGTCATCGGTCAGCCTCAGGCGAATGCCATGGCTCAGATGATCTTCGAACGTTCCAACAGCCGTCTGCGCAACAAGAAGCAGCCGATCGCCGTCTGCGTCGCCATCGGTCCTTCGCGTACCGGTAAGTCGTACTCCGGCAAGGTGATTGCCGGCTTCATCCACAACGACGAAGACGCCGTCACCGTGCTCGAAGGCGCTGACTACGTCGAGAAGCACCAGGTGCTCGACCTCAAGGGCGCGCCTCCCACCTACGTCGGCGGTCTGTCGGCCAAGGAGAAGGCGGAGCTCAAGCCGGAAGACACCGACCCGCGCTCGCGTATCAGCACCCACAACCTGCGCCGCGTCCGTCTGAACTCGAAGAGCGACATCAACGTCGTCATCATCAACGAGTTCGAGAAGGCGCACCACGACTTCTACAAGTTCTGGATGGGCGTCTTCGACAACGGCTCCGCTGTTCTCGGTGACGGCGAAATCGTCGACTTCACCAACACCATCTTCATCCTGACCATGAACCTGGGCATGGACGAAGTGGAGCGGCTGGAGGAAGGCGGCATCGGCTTCATCGACCGCAAGCACAAGGCGACGCCCGAGGAGATCGAGGGCATCGTCACCAAGGCGATGAAGCAGCTCTACAAGAAGGAGTTCCGCAACCGTCTGGACGCCGTCGTGGTGTTCAAGCAGCACACCCGTGAAGACCTGCTCGGCATCGTCGACACGGAGCTGTCTCTGATCCAGCGTCGCAAGGAAGGAGCGCTCGAGGTCGGCGAAGCCTTCGAACTGGAGGTGGAAGCTTCGGCCCGGAAGTTCCTGCTCGATACCGCAATGGCCGACGGCGGCAGCGTCGCTGAGCTGAAGCGTGTGATCGAGAAGCACCTGGTGACGCTGGTCGACCGCGTCATGGACAACGGCCTGGTGGACTGCGGCGACAAGCTCGTTGTGTTCCACACCGAGGGCAAGGACAAGCTCTCGTTCGGGCTGCTCAAGGGCGAGGGCGACGTGGCTGAGGTGGACCGTATGGCTCAGCGTGGCGAGAGCCACAGCAAGGGCGATGCGGCTTCGTTCCAGCGCCGTCTGCACGCTGCCACCAGGGCGCACAAGAGCGGCGACAACCTGGCTGCCTACGCGGTGACTCTGGTCAGTGACTCGGCTGAGAAGCTGGGTCGGGCTGCCATCGCGCTGCAGCATGACCTGAAGGAGGTTTACGAGTTGACGATCGTGAACCAGTTCCTGCAGATGTCCGAGGCGCCGTTCATGGTCTCGGTCACCGTCCGCACCACCCCGGAGATGGCAGCGCTGATTGCCGAGAACAACCCGAAGGTGCAGGTGGTGAAGAAGGAGCGCAAGGGCTAATCTGTGAATTCCCAGTCCGATTTACCTTCTCGAGCTGGAGGATTGCCCTTGAAAGCTTGTTTAACTGCATTGGCTCGGCTCCGACCGCGCTCTTGCTTAAGGTCACGTCAATGGCCGGAAGAAGAGCGCGGCGGGGTCAAACCCGCTGCCTTTTCTTCTTGATTTTTATTACTATAAAGGGTAGTGATAAATGCGATTCGTGCAAGATTAAAGCTGCGGAAGCGGTGGCGTGTAGGGTAATTCCCGGTCTCAATAGCATGCGATTCATGCATATTCAAAGCAGCGATTTTTTGAGTTCGTATCGCGGAGGTGTAGAGATGACATTAGAACGCCGCAAATTTCTTCAACAGTTTACTGCAGCCTGTGGTGCGGGATTGGCTCGAATCATGGGATTTGGTATTGGTTCCGGGCTGATGTCGTCTTTGTCTGGTCCTAAGGCCGCGGCAGCCGAAGCTGTGGCACTGGGAGCCGGTTCCACCACGGTTCGAGCGCAGGTGCTGGCAGTAGTTGCGCGGCAGGCAATCAATGGAGCCCCCTGGAAGGAAATTTGTGCGGGTCCAATGCAGGTCAACAATATTTCGGTGGCGGAAGTGGAAACTGAGATTTTGCGACTCAAACGCCATACAGCTGACGGAAGTTGCTGGTGCGATTCATGTAGAGAAAAACGAGAAGCAGTTGTGGCTCGTCACGAGGAAAAGCTGAACAGCGTGGCTCATTCGCAGGCGGCACCGTGTGTTTGTGTTGAGTGTCGTTCATTTGTCGGAACTTTCAACGTTCAACAGAGACAGGCGTTGGTCGAAGAGTTGAAAGCAAGTGGTTTGTATGTAACTGGTCAACTGCCCACAAGGTGGGGCGGTCCGTAGTTTTCTTATATGCTTTAGTAGAATTCGTAAAAGTGAAAGGTGACAGAAATCTCGCTTGTTTGCGAAATCGCTGTCACCTTCACTCTGCTGTGTTTCCTGCGATCAGGAGGCGGTAGAGGTCTTCGTAAGACCGGCTCGCTTCCCGGCAGAGTGCCAGCTTGTCACCGCTGAGGAGACCTGACCTGGCCAGCTGATCGACTGCAGCACTGAAGCCCGAGAGCACAGCCGCTTCCTTCTGCTTGCGAGTCAGAGAGAACTCCAGCGAACCTCCAAGGTGTTCAACCCGGGGCGCGATGAAGATTTCAGCAGTGCGATTGTTCGGGTTCAGCTTTTGCGAGATGCGCCCCGAAATCAGTCGACCAACGGCAAAGAGCGCGCGACGCTGACGGGTCATTCCGCCTGAAACGTCGCAAGCAACGATGCGATTGGCGGGCGCCATGAAGTGACGCTGAACGATTCCAGTCGGGCAGTCACCGTAGTCGCTGAGCGCACCATCGAACAGTTGGCGTCCGCGGTACTCGATCGACTCCATAATGCCCGGCACAGCACAGCTGGCTCGAATTGCCAGACCGAGTGGGGCGGGCTTGTCGCTGATGCGAGTGGTGCGTCCCTTGTGAATCTGGAAAACACCGTGCGCGGTGAAGAGGATGTGATACTTGCCGCTCACAGCCATCGTCCAGAAGTTCTCGGGCCAGTCGGGCACGTGCTCATCGATGATGGCACCTAGCCCATCAGACTTCATGATTCCTTCGCGAATGGCGCGGCGCTCGATGGTCTTGGGGCGACGCGGCAGGTTGCTGCGAATCAGTTCGTAGAGAGTGCGGGTCTTGCTGAACAGTGTGGCGAAGTCGTAACTGATCACTTGTTCGACGAGCACTGGGGCTGGCATTCCGCCGGCGTAGAGGGCGCTGATGATCGAACCACCAGAGACACCGCCGATAGATTTCCAGGTCTTCACACCGGCGGTATCGCACGCGAGAATCGCACCGGCTCCGGTAAGGAACGCCCGAGTGCCTCCGCTGCCACACACGAGGTGCAGATTGGAGAGATTCGTCGCGTTCTTGTCGTGGTCTTGTATCGCGTTCATGACGAGCTCCTCCAATCTAGAGTGGTTGAATGAACGAGAGCTGCCCGTGTTAATACGTGACACCATTAGTGGTATCAATCGAGTGTTTGTGCTTGGGCAGCAGGGTTGTTTGAAGTTGTGGGGCTAAGAGAAGTTGTTGTGAATAGAGCAGGACATAAACTTAGCGCATGGCGTATATATCTCGAAAGCCGGAAACGCCCTATTTACGGGAGTTATCTCTGGCAGAAGGTTTGTTACTTCTGGCCAAGTTTGTGCAAATATTAAGCGCTCTTGACTTCCGGGTCAAAGTGTCACTGTTCTGGTATCTGGTTTGCCGTTGAAGTCGATTCGTAAGCTGTCAGAGTTTTCTTCGACTCAGCGGTCCAGAAACACAGCTGTCGCCGCAACACTTTGCACCGTTGCTGGAGAGACTCGAAAGTGCGAAATTCGCTGGGCCGGGTCGAATAATGTCACTTTTTAACGGCTTTCCGAATCGTTTTGACGAATTGATTGAGAACCGGATTTGTTTCATCAATCCAGATTGCTTTTACGCTAATGGATGCATTCAAGTCCGAAACCGGGATCAATACAACATCTTCTGGTTTTCTCGTCTTTGCTGTTTCGGTGATAAAAGTGGCGCCGATTTCGGCTGACACCAGGCTGAGGAGAGTGCTCTCATTAGTGCCTTCCTGAACCACATTGAGAGCGCAGTCCTTTTGTACGAAGCGAGAGAGGATCAAATCGTACAGAGATGGACTGCTGCTTCGCGCAATCCAGACCATTGGATAACTGTCCAGATCGGCTATACGGATGGACTTTCTGGATGCCAGCTGACTTGACTTGGATACTGCCAGCATCAGTTTTTCTTCTTCAAGTTCGATTGTGTTTACTTGTTGCTCGCGGGGCAGCCAATAGACAAATCCCAGGTCTAGCTCGCCTTTTGTAATCAGTTCTGCTTGCTCAATCGATGATGCCGGTACGAGATCGGTTACGACATTTGCGTTTACCTGGCGAAAGGTTTTCAGAATTTGTGAGAACGTTTTGTTGAACGTCACCCCATCAGCAAAGCCAATGCGCAGCAATCCAGCCTGTCCTTGATTGACGAGCTGGGTCAGTCGCACCATTTTTTCGCATTGAGAGAGCAGCTCTTTGCTCTGCGCCAGAAATACTTTTCCGGCGGCAGAAAGTCTGACTCCTTTAGAGAGCCGCTCGAACAGGCAGACGCCAAGCTCATCTTCCAGTTGCTTCATTTGACGGCTGAGTGCCGGCTGAACGATATTGAGTCGTTCAGAGGCTTTTCCGAAGTGTTCCAGTTCTGCGATCTGGACGAAGTACCTTAACTGTCTCAATTCCATGATTGATACCTTTTTGCTATCAATATGGCTTATTTTAACTATTGGACGTTATCAATGGCAAGGCGCAAAATGGTGGCATGTTCATAAGGGAGTGCAAGCGCGTGATTACAGTGAGTTCAATCGTTGTTAAACCATTTGAGTCCATTCACCAGGCATCTGTTGAAGCCCTGGTATTGCCGATTCAGCAAATCGAATTCGGTGTCAAGATCACACGGGAAGAGCAGCCTGATTTGATGTACATCGCTGATACGTTCTTGAGTGGCGGCGGCAATTTTTGGGTTGCACTCGATGGTGAGCGAGTTGTCGGCTGCGTTGGATTGGTCAATATGGGCAATGCCCAGGTGGCATTGAAGAAAATGTTTGTCGCTCGTGAGTATCGCGGTAAAGCAACAGGAGTTGCTCAAAGTTTGTTGGACACTGCCGTTCGCTGGTGCAGGAAAGGCGACATTGGGCAGATATTTCTCGGTACTGTAGAGCAGTTGCATGCAGCGCATCGCTTTTACGAAAAAAACGGTTTTGTGCAGTTGGCAAAGTCTGCATTGCCGGCGACGTTTCCGTTGGTTTCCGTCGACACCAGGTTCTACAAGTTGGATCTGGAGTGATAGCACGGATGTCCATGGAGCGCGCCCGTCCCGGGTGCACATGGCTCCGTCTGTCGTCGTGACCTGCACGGTCTGAACGACTTCGCGTCATACTATGTGATGTAGCAAGTCGAGCGAAAAGAAAGGGCGCTCTGGTTTCAGCCAGAAGTCGCCCTTGAGTAAAAATCGCCGTTTGTCTTGTCGAAGATGCCGCAGTGCTTTGCGCCGCCGATGTTACAGGCGATGCATCACTTTACTGTGAGGCATCCGCGTTACTTGCGATGCACCAGCGTGGCGAATACGTCGTTGATCGCCTTGATGCGGCGCTTGCTCTCGCGGTACTGCTTGTCGCTCAGCGTCTGGATGAGCGCAGGCAGGGCGTTCAGAACAGGCTGCAGCGCGGGCGTAAGTGCCTGCGTCGGTGTCGCCAGCGGCAGACCGGGACGATCGGGCGGCGGACCGTAGGTGATCAGCGCAGCCGACCGGCGCGCGTAGAAGATCGCCTTCGCCCAGTCAGACGGCAGGAGCCAGCTCAGTTCGTAGGCCGAGTTCGACATGGCGTCAGCGGCCGCGATGATCTTCTCGTCGGGCGTGAGCAGATAGAGCTCGGGCGCGCCGATCAGACCGGAGGCGTGAGTGACGATCGGGTCCAGGTGCTCGAACACGTCCTGGATGGACGAGGTCGAGGTGGGCAGCTCGTCTTCCGAGATCTGAGTGACCCGTTCGCGCAGGATGTTGGTGAAACCCTGGATGGCGAGTGCCACCATGAGCGGTATCTCGTTGCCGTCGCGATAGCTGTTCACGAGGCAGTCGGTCGATTCCGCGATGATGTCGGCGAGGGTCTTGTGCGCATGGGTGATGTTGCCGCAGTGCAGCGTCATCGCCTCGAACTTCGACGAGCAGACGAGGATGAGGGCGACGAACGACTCGCGCGACGTGGTGACGTTGGCGTGATCGTTGCTGGCGGCGGCGAGCAAAGCGCCCTGCTTGGCCCATACCAGCGCCTGTCCGAGAGAGTTGGTGCGCAGCAGCCCGTGGAAGTTGCGCATGGCGATGGTGAAGTGTGCAGAGGCGGCGGCGGGTTGATCGGTTTCGGTGGCAGTGAGCACGCCGTTGTTCAGACCGGAGCCAGTCGCGAGCACGTCAGCAGGCTGTCCGGAAGTAGAATCCGCAGAGGGAGTGCGACCTTGAGTCATGGAGAATCCTCAGGTTGAGGTTGATCATGCAGACTTCATGTTGACGATAGTCAACACGGAAATAAGGCTGAACTTAATTGAAATTAGAACTTTCGGTTAGTTGGCGACGCGGGGAAGAAAAAAGAAATTGCAACTGACGTTAGCAAAGGTCAGTGCTGCATTCCAAGCTTTCAAAGACAAAGAAATGTTTAGCGCAGTTCGAGGCAGATTAGGTGGTGCTCAGAAAGAACCGTATATGGTGCGCGAGGTTTCATGATTTACCACTATTTTTCTCTTGATAACCTGTCGTCTATATACACTCGTGTTGACTCGCGCAATCTGCGCTAGAAAGCTTTTCTTCCAGAGTAGTACCTCTTGAGAATCATGAGTTTTATTGAACGAAAGTCTCTATGGCAGGCGTTGTTAGCTTGTCAGGGTTTCCAGTAGCTTGGTAAGAGTATTTATCGCTTATTTCTACAAAGAACAAAGACTCTCTGGTTCAAACTCCTCTTTAAGTTCACCTCCCAGAAGTTTATTTGCGGAATTCATTCCGCGCGATTTGGTATCGCTTGCCCGACTGCCGCCGCCGCTCTCAGAGCTGTGCGCAGTTAGGTCAGGTGATTGTGACAACGCTTGTGTCAACGCAAGCTAAACGGAGATACCTATGCTCAAGTCACTCTCTGGAGTTTTTCGGAAGCTCTTTCCGGGAATTGTTTTGCTCACGCTGGCGTATCTCGCTGGAGGCACCGATGTCTTCAGCTCGACCGTCCACGAGCATTTTTCCAGGGCTCTGTCGGAATACGGCAGCAGCCTCGGTCCGTTCGCAGCGAACTTCCTCGCCGGCGCGCTCTTCTTCTGGGTGTGCTGGGCTGCGCATCCGCTGTTGAAGAGCTGGTACGAACGACTGCTCAATCGCACCGCGGCGTCAGATCGGCTCAAGGCTCTCGTCTCTCAGACGCTGAAGCTCAGCTACTGGTTCATCGCGGCCTTCGTGTCGCTGTCGTTCGTCGCACCTGACCTGCTCTCCAAGGTGTTCCTTGGTGTCAGCCTGTTTGGTGCGGCGATTGCCCTCGCTTTCAAGGACATTGCGCGAGATGGGATCTCGGGTTTCTTCCTCACCTTCAGTCCGCACTTCGGTCTGGGAGACACCATCGAGCTGGTTGGCACGACGATCAAAGGCAAGATCAGCGCCATCAGCTATGTCCAGACGAGCATCGAGACCGAAGAGGGCACCATCGTCGTACCAAATGGCGACATGTGGTCCAAGTCGGTCAAGGTGTACAAGGCGACGTCGGAGGCTGGACCTCGGTCTTAGCAACCGTTCTGAGCTTCGACCGTAATGTTATTCCGTGGGTGGTCTGCTAGAGTAAGCGCATGAATAAGCGTTTGAAAAAGCTCCAGAAGTCACTGGACACCCACGGAATCGACGGTCTCCTCGTTCGCACCGATGAAGGCGACAACCAGAACGTAGCTTACTTGAGCGGCTTCGGTGGGAGCACAGGCGTGCTTCTCATCACCGCCAAGAAGGCTTACATCATCACCGATGCGCGTTACTACACCCGTGCCACGGCTGAAGCTACCGACTTCAAGCTGGTGAAAGTGTTGCGCGGGAAAAAAGTGACAGAGCACATCAACGAAGCTCTCTCTCTGGCTGGTCTGAAAAAGGGCTGCAAAATCGGCTTTGAAGCCGCACACATACCTGTGCAGATAGCCAAGATCTGGAAAACTGATTTGAAGGCTAAGCTCGTGCCGACGGTGCATGTCGTCGAGAGATTCCGTCAGTACAAAGACGAGCACGAAGTGGAGCTGCTGCGTACGGCTTGCAAAGTCACCAGCCGTGTCTACAACGAAGTGGCGGCTTTGCTTGCTCCCGGGTTGACAGAAAATCAAGTCGCCTTCGAGCTCGACATGCGCTTGCGCAAGTATGGTGCTTTGACGAACAGTTTCTCTTCGATTGTGGCCAGTGGACCGAATTCGGCCGTACCTCATCACTCCACCGGCGATCGCAAACTTAGAGCTGGTGAGCCTGTGGTCATGGATTTCGGTGGTCTCTTCCCGGGCGGTTATTGTTCCGACATTACCCGCACTGCTTTCGTGCCAGGCAAGAAGCCAGACCCGAAGATGCAGGAGATTTACGAAATCGTTCTAAAGGCCAACAAAGCGGCTCGAAAAGCGCTTAAGGTGGGCATGCTCTATCGCGATTTCGACAAAGTCGCTCGCGATGTGATTCAGAAAAGCGGCTACGGTCAGTACTTCACTCATGGTCTGGGACACAGCCTCGGGCTGGTTGCACACGATCCCTACGACTATGAGAATGACCCATTCAAAGAGGGTATGGTCGTCACCGATGAGCCTGGCATCTACATCGATGGTTTCGGTGGAGTGCGCATCGAAGATGATCTTGTCGTCACCAAAGACGGTGTCGAATGTCTGACAAACGCCCCTTACTGGAAGTTTTAGACCGAGAATTCGGGACTAGGCTGGGATCAGTGAACGGCGCTCGCGCAGTTCCTGGACGAGTTTAGGTATCAAGTTATCGACGGGTCCGACTGTAGTGCCCAGGATGCCTCGGCGCCGCCGTTCCACAAGCCATTGTAGGAACAGCAGCCGACTCAATGTTTCTGCGTAAGGCAAAAGGGAGCGAACCTGGTCTGCGTTTCTGCCTGATTCATAGCAGTAAGAGTCGATTAGCTGCTCCCGGTAGTTGGCGAATTTGCCGTTCTTGTGATGGGTCATTGCCAGCGTGGCAAGGTCCATCAGAGGAACGCCAAGCACGGTGAACCAGGACCAGTCGATTATGAAAAGCCGCTCGTTGCGCACGATGATGTTTTCTGCGTAGAGGTCACCGTGCACGAGAGAGGTTGTTTCACCAGCTAATTTCGAGGCTAGTAGCGCTGCCAGTTGCTCCAGGAATTGCTGGTCAGCCTGGCTGGCGATACGCCATTCGTTCAGCAATCTGACCATGTCGCCCGTTAGTCGCTCGTAATCTGAGGGCAGCAACGTGCGCAACACATTGGTGTGAATAAGTTCGGCAGTTCTGTAGCTATATGCACGATGCAGCTTGGCAAGCTCTTCTCCGACCCGCCCGGCTAAATCGGATGTAGCTAATGTCTCCAGAAAACCGGTGCCGAGATCTTCCATGAACAGCGCTGTGAGCGGCCCATGAGTGGCTGTGAGATAGAGCTGGGCCGAATTGGAAATCGACGGTATCAGAATCTTTTCGTGCAGGTCCTGCTCGACATCCCACGGCGGCAGAACTTGCTTGTAGATGAGTGAGGAGGGCAACGCATCGTCGATGTTGAGCCTTTCCACATAAGACAGGTCTCGATGCCGCAGCAACTGTCGGCTCGAGATTTGTACAGGCTTCCCATAAAACTCAGACAGCCATGCGTCGAGCTTGTCTTCGGGCGCAGGCGTCAGAAGTGTGAGGCTTTGGTCTTCTTCTTGCTGAGTCAAACGAGTCACCGAGGTTGGTTTCTTCATTGTACTCCCGCATTACAACTCGGTTGCGGCGGGAGCGATGTCGACTGAGGTACTCGAACAACTTGGCTACAACCCGAGCGCAAGCTCGATTGGATTATCCGGGCAACTGCCCTAACAACGGAGGATTTTCTTATGGACGGTGATCACGGACATGGGGGTGATGGACATGGGCATAGTATGTCCCATGGTCATGTAGCGCACCATGCAGGCGGTGATGCGCATGGTGGACATGCGACTCACGAAGCGCTGCTCGTGGCCTTCAGCCACGGCGGCGATCACTCGGGTGTGCACAGCTTCGGTCATCATGCCAGCCATGCGCATCCTCACAACATGCAAGTCGTGCACATGGGTATGGGTCGGGAAGACACCAAAGGTGCCACCGATTCCAAGAGCGATGAAGAGCATCCTGGCGAGATTCGCACCTTCGTGGTGCACGTCGCGAACCACGGGCAGCCCAACATCCTCGAGGCGATCCAGCGCATCGCCCACAGGCACGACATGCTTCGCATCGACTTGTTCCGGCCGAACTTCGATCCGCTCGACGTTCTGAAGTACGAGCTGGCGGACTGGTCGGCGTACAGCGAGCCGTACCAGCACATCAATATGCCCGAGGGCTACTTCCCTGGAGCCACCGGGCGCACTCGCATCATTCGCCAGTACTGGCAGGTGGGCAAGCGTCCTCGCATGTTCGCGCTCAAGACCCTGCCTGTGTTCGACAAGGATGCGAGCACGTTCATCGAGCTCTCGGTCGTCCAGTGGCGATATGACTTCACTGGCGACTACGAGACCAAGCTCGTTCTCACCATCGGCTCTCTGCCCGTCTGGGACGAGGTCGCCTGTGCGTGGGGTTACAAGCGCACCCCGTTCGAGCTGCATCAGCGCGTCGCCATCAAGGTCTGCAATTACATCTTCGACTATCTCTCGGGGCTTGCTCCGACGAAGGCGTCGCAGATATTGCGGGCTCATGTGCGCGCGAAGTATCCGCCCGCGCCCGAAGACGACCGCCCTGACGGCGTCGTGGTCGGCACTCCGGCGGATGACGCTGATCTGTCGCACGGACGTCGAGAAGACCCCGAGAAACCGCCACCGCCTGCGACTCCGCCGGCTGACGATGGTGGCGGCGACGACTCTGATGGAGGTGAGGGAATCGCAGCACCGGAAACGGCAGGATTCGTCGCTTCAGGCGCGAACCTGGATGCAGTGGTCGGCCGCTCAGACGCTGTGCCCGCGAGCAAATCGCGTGCAGATGCGCATGGGAAGTCGGCGCTCGTCATCGAGCTCGATGACTGATTTGTCGGCGGAGACAGGAGTGCACCATCATGGTTGCGCCTGTCTCCGCCGTCTTTTTTTCTTTTTTCAGGCAGATAGCCTAAAATGTTTTTTTGCGCTATTAAATATTTGCGGTTCGGGACTTCTCTTCGCGTTCTTTCTTCAGTCTCTTGTTTGGCGCTTTCCTGCTTCGACTGAAAAATGTTGGTCAAACAGCCGAGATGAGAATACGAATGCGAAACATCGGCTTCAAGAAAGAGAACATGTTTTTCGCTCTGGAAGATTCTTCATGCTCCGATTGGGCTTTGGATCTCACCAGTCGCTCCAGTTCGTTGATGTCAATTCTCTGGAAATTCTTTTGAGTTGCTTGCTTTGTCATCGTTTTAGCCCTGCGCCACCGTTGATGCATTGAAGATAGCCTCACTTTTGTAAATAAAAACGGAATGGATTGTGACAACTTCAAATCGCTGGAACTAATCAAGAGCTGGAAAAGTGCAGAGGGAAGTGTGAATAATGGTGTCGAAATGACATTCATTGCCTCGACCTTAGTGCCCGCGGTCAATTACGCTCAGTGCATTCATGAATCCATTTCTAACCGAGCTACAGCCATATCCATTTGAGAAGCTCGCTGCCCTGAAAGCGGGAGTGAACCCGCCTGCGGGCAAAAGTGCCATCGTGATGTCTATCGGTGAGCCCAAGCATCCGTCGCCGAAGTTCATCAAAGACGCGCTCAGCGCCAATCTGGACGGGATCGCTGGTTATCCCACGACTGCCGGGCAGCCTGCACTTCGCCAGGCTATCGCCAACTGGCTTTGCCGCCGCTTCCATTTGAAGCCCGAGACGATGGACCCCGAGCGCAATGTATTGCCCGTAAATGGCACGCGTGAGGCACTTTTTGCCATCGCTCAATGTTGTATTGATGCGAAATCGGCTCCATATGTCTTGATGCCTAATCCTTTCTACCAGATTTACGAAGGAGCAGCTCTACTGGCCGGCGCTAAGCCCTGGTTCATCAACGTTTCGGAAGAGAGCCTCTTGCCCGATTTCGATGCCGTACCTGAAGATGTTTGGAGGCAGTGCCAGCTCCTTTATCTGTGTTCGCCGGGCAATCCAACAGGCGCAGTCATGTCGTCTGAGCTCCTCTGCCGGTTGATAGACCTGTCGCATAAATACAACTTCGTGATTGCATCCGACGAATGTTATTCAGAGCTTTATCCGCTTGAAGAAAATCCGCCCGTGGGAATTTTGCAAGCTGCCGCGGCGATGGGAGTGCATGATTATTCAAATTGTCTTGCCTTTCACAGTTTGTCGAAACGTTCATCAGTGCCTGGATTGCGCTCTGGTTTCGTGGCTGGAGATGCCAAAATCATCGAGCGTTTTCGCTTGTTCCGCACTTATCACGGTTGTGCCATGCCGCTGCCTACGCAGATGGCCAGCATCGCAGCCTGGCAAGACGAAGAACATGTTGTGGAAAATCGCGCTCTCTACCGTGAGAAATTCGCGCGTGCCATAGAAATTTTGCAACCTGTCACCCAGGTCGCCGAGCCTGAGGGCGCCTTTTACCTCTGGTTGAAGACCGGCGGCGACGATACTGCTTTTGCCCGTGATATGTTCGCAGAGCAAAATGTTACCGTTCTGCCTGGAAGTTATCTTTCTCGTCCCGTTTCAGGTATAGACCCGGGAGCCGGAAGAGTGCGCATCGCGCTTGTGCCTGGCAGAGACGAATGTCTCGAGGCAATAAGGCGAATCGCTGAATTTGTTGGGTCGCGTTAGAGCCGACCGGGCGCCTGATCTGAGATTCAGAAGTAACTAGAGTGTTCGACTAAGCAAAGTGAGGAGCAATGCAGAAGACAGAAACTATACAGGGAATCATTGAAGAAGCGTTCGAGAAGCGCGCGGAAATCACCCCGACAAAAGTGGACGCGCGGGTCAAAGATGCTGTAAATGAAGCCATTGCATTGCTTGATAGCGGAGCCGTTCGTGTGGCGGAAAAGCAAAGCGGCGAGTGGATTGTTAATCAATGGCTGAAAAAGGCTGTACTTTTGTCTTTTCGCATTCAAGACAATATGGTCATGGATGGCGGATATACCAACTACTTCGATAAAGTGCCGGCGAAATTTGCTGCTACCTCTGATGCGGAATTTCGTTCGGGCGGCATGCGTGTCGTGCCACCGGCAGCGGTGCGTCGCGGATCTTATGTGGCGTCAAGCGTCGTGTTGATGCCGTCTTTTGTGAACATCGGTGCTTATGTCGATGAGGGCACCATGGTAGACACCTGGGCTACGGTCGGCTCTTGTGCCCAGATTGGCAAAAATGTGCATCTCTCGGGTGGAGTGGGGATTGGCGGCGTTCTTGAGCCGATGCAGGCGAGCCCGACTATCATTGAAGACAACTGTTTTATTGGCGCAAGATCGGAAGTTGCCGAGGGTGTGATCGTCGAAGCAGGCTCTGTTATCTCGATGGGCGTCTATCTCGGGCAGAGCACGAAGATTTTCAATCGTGCTACCGGTGAGATTACCTACGGCAGAGTGCCTGCAGGATCGGTTGTCGTAGCAGGCAATTTGCCCGCCAAAGACGGCAGTCATTCTCTTTATTGTGCGGTAATCGTCAAGCAAGTGGACGAAAGAACACGCGGTAAAGTGGGAATCAATGAGCTTCTGCGTGATGTCTAGGAGAGTATTGTGTCTGTTCTCGAGCTGACAATTGATTTGATTAAACGCCAGTCTGTGACGCCTGAAGACGCTGGCTGTCAGGAATTGCTTGCGTCGCGTCTGGAGAAAATCGGATTTGTAGTCGAGCCGATGCAATTCGGTGATGTCAAAAATTTCTGGGCTCGTCGCGGAAAAACGGCACCTCTTTTCGTTTTTGCGGGGCATACAGATGTGGTGCCGACCGGTCCGAGCGAAGAATGGAAGGTGCCTCCGTTCGAACCAGCGGTTGAAGATGGGTATCTCATCGGGCGTGGCAGCGCTGATATGAAGGGCGGGCTCGCCGCGATGTTGCTTGCTGTTGAAGACTTCGTTGCGAAGAATGGGGACCATCAGGGCTCAATAGCATTTTTGATCACGAGTGATGAGGAAGGTCCAAGCGTTGACGGCACTAAGAAGGTCGTCGAGCGCCTGATCGAGCGCGGCGAGAAGCTGGACTATTGTCTTGTGGGCGAGCCGACCTCGGTGAACACAGTTGGCGACATGATCAAGAATGGGCGCCGCGGCTCGCTTACCGTGCATCTGACCATTCATGGCGTGCAGGGTCATGTTGCCTATCCCGAGCGAGTCGTCAATCCTATCCATCGATTTGCACCTGCTCTGACCGAATTGTGTGCGCAGGTTTGGGATAACGGTAACGAATATTTCCCGGCTACAACGATGCAAATGTCGAACCTCAATTCTGGAACTGGGGCAGATAACGTCGTTCCCGGGCATCTCAAGGCTGTATTCAATTTTCGCTTTTCTCCTGAAGTCACTGCTCAAGAGCTGGAATCAAGGGTTCGCGCTATTCTCGACAAACATAATTTGCAGTATGACGCTGTCTTCAAGCTCTCGGGCAATTCCTTCATGACTCCTAAAGGCACGCTGGTTGACGCCTCATGTCGTGCGATCAAAGAAGTTGCAGGCATTGATACTGAGCTTTCTACCACTGGTGGAACATCGGACGGTCGCTTTATTGCCCTGACGGGAGCACAGGTCATCGAGCTTGGACCGGTCAACGCGACCATTCACAAAATCAACGAATCAGTCCGCGTTGAGGATCTGGAGGCGTTGCGCAAGATCTACGCGAGAATTCTTGATTTGCTGCTCTGCCACCCGATTCAAGGTTGATTGTTTTAATACATCGCCGTGCGCATCTTTCACCATGGAGCGCGCGCGTCTCGCGTGCACTAATCTAGGTTTCCAATCATCTGCATTATTGCCCAACCAGGTGCCATGTTAGAGCGCTTAAGACCGGTGCGCTCGGTGTATAAGTCCCTCGGGACCCCGACATGAGCTGTTCAAGTGAGGTCGACAGGATGCACTTTTTTGTCCAGAGTTGGTTGCGTGAGCAGACTGAAGACGAACAGCTCGAGGTTTATTCCGTAGATTTGGGCGAGAAAGACGCACGGGACAGGCGTGAGTATTTAGTCACGAACGGCCTGGGCAGCTACGCTTCGGCGAACATCTGGGGAGCTAACACCAGGCGCTATCATGGGCTGCTGGTTGCTGCTTTGAAGCCGCCTGTGCAGCGAATGGTCTTGTTCTCTCGAATTGATGAGGTGGTCACTGTTCGGGGTGTTGAAACCAGTCTGGCCACGAACTACTGGAAATCAGGGGTTACATCTCCAACTGGATACGAGACGCTCAAGGGTTTCTCTCCCATACCTGTGCCTACATGGATTTATCAAGTCGACGGCGGGTTGTTGATCAAGCAAGTTGCGATGATGCCTGAAAAACAACAGGTGGCGGTCGGGTATACCTGGCATGCCGATCCGGTTCGTGGCACTGAGGCTGAATCCGCTCATCTGCGCCTGCATCTCCTCGTCAACTATAGAGACTTCCACAGTGCCACAGTGGGCTCGGATAGTTGGCAGTTCTCGCAACATCAAGACGGCGACCGGGTCCGCATATCAGCTTTTCCAGGCGCGCAGCCGCTGGACATCTACTTCGACAGGGGTACTTATACGCCGCTTTCGGATTGGTATAGGGATTATTACTGGCCTCGTGAGAGTGAGCGCGGGCTGGAGGATCGCGAAGATTGTTTTCACGTTGGTATGGTCAATGTTGAGCTGCGACCAGGACAGTCTGTCACCATATTTGGTGCTGTGGACAGCGTATTGTTGCGCAATATCGATGATGTGGTTAAGGTAAGCTGGGCTCACAAGAAAAGCCTTCTAGCATCTGCTGGGGCAGTTTCCGCGCCTATCGAACAGCAGGCGCTGATTCTGGCGGCTGATGATTTTGTTGTGCGCAGGCAGTCGACGAGAAGTAATTCGATAATTGCCGGATATCACTGGTTCTCCGATTGGGGACGCGATTCGATGATCAGCCTGCCAGGGCTGACGCTATCAACCGGTCGCCCGCAAGTTGCTCGCAGCGTGCTTGAGACTTTCGGTGCTTACTTGAGTGAGGGCATGCTGCCCAACTATTTCCCTGACGCGGGAACGGCTCCTGAGTACAATACAGCGGACGCGACGTTGTGGTGGGCTTTTGCCTTATTGCATTACTATCGCGAAAGTGGCGACGCGAATTTTATTCGTGAGCAATTACCGTTGCTCGAGAGTGTTGTTGAGTGGCATCAGAAGGGCACAAGGCATGGCTTGCGCATGGATCCCGTCGATTCATTGATTGCCGGTGGTAATGCTGGTGTTCAGTTGACCTGGATGGATGCGAAAGTTGGCGACTATGTCGTCACGCCTCGTTCGGGCAAGGCGGTGGAAATCAACGCTCTCTGGTACAACTTTTTAAAGACGATCGAGTTTCTCTACTGTGCCGTTGGTTCGGCGAGTCTTCTCGAAAACCCTCATGGGAAGCCCGGCTTGCTGGGGTCATCTAAGAAGTCGGAATACTATGCAGAAATTGCCGAACGGGTTCAGTCGAGTTTCAGTAAGTTCTGGAACGAGAAAGCAGGCTGCTTTCACGACTGCATACGCGATGATGGCACCACCGATTCATCTATTCGACCAAATCAGCTGCTCGCCGCCAGCCTCACTTTTCCTGTCGCTACGAAGGAACAAGCTCGGTCAATGTTGAAGATCGTGGAAGAAGAGCTGCTCACTCCCAAGGGCTTGAGGACGCTGTCTCCACACGACGCAAGGTATGCGGGAATCTATGGTGGTGGAAAAGTGCAGGCTAATCAGTACGATCGCGATATCACCTATCACCAGGGAACGGTCTGGCCATGGATGTTTGGACCATGGGTAGACTGCCGTATGTACGCTTATGGAAACGAGCCGGGGAATCATGAGCTGATTGCCGAAAAATTGCAGACCATTGTGCAACACATTTTTGGTGAGGGTTGTCTTGGTTCGATTTCGGAAATCTTTGATGGTGACGCGCCGCATGCGCCGCGAGGTTGCGTCGCTCAAGCCTGGAGTGTTGCAGAATTATTGAGAGTTTTGCGCACTTACCCCGAGCTTGTTGTTATTGATACCGCTTGTCATGAGAACTGCGAGTCAAGCGCTCGTGCTACATAGTTCAATCATTGCAATATTGCATCTGAGTGAATTATCACGTGCTGTGTAACTCGCGCAGCTGCGTCTATGGCAACGTCAACAGTTGAGAGGGCGTTCTGACGACACTTTCTGGCGAGGCTTGAAACACAACGTCATATTTCTGTTGATATTCCTTCACGCGCGAGACTTGTCTTGGCTTGTTATCAAACTTTAGGTCTAAAGATACTGTTTTGTTTCTTTCTTCATATCTTTTTCGAGCTTTTTAAACCTTTTGTCCCACTATCTCTACTGCTCTTTGATGCAATTGCGCATCGAGCACACTGACGTTCTCGAGCTTCTGGGAAATGATTCCCGGAAGGTCTACTCGGAGAGCGAATATCGGTCTAACTAACGAGAGACGACCATGACTAAATTCGCATCTGCAAAAAGAAAATCGCACCGCGTCAGAGACGAAGCCGTTCTCGAACGAGTGCAGCGAGCCACGTTTCAGTGGTTCGTCGATTGCCAGAATCATGACACGGGTCTGATCTGGGATCGCAGCCGTCCGGGATGCCCTGCCACCATTGCTGGTGTTGGCTTCGCCTTGACGGTATATCCGGTGGCGGTCCGTCGCGGTTGGATCAACCGCGATAACGCTGTTGCATATGCCGTCAAAGTTTTGCGCGTTCTTGCCAATGCTCCTCAGGGCGAAGGTAAGAGCGGCTACAGCGGTCATCGCGGCTTCTTCTATCACTTCCTCGACCCAGCTACAGGTTTGCGGGCTACGGCTCCGCAGTTCTGGGATTCCGAGCTTTCCACCATCGACACGGCATTGCTCATGGCTGGTGTGAGCTTTGCTCGTACTTACTTCAGCAAGCGAAACGGTCTCGAGAAGGAGATTCGCAGCCTCTGCACGGCGCTTCTCGAACGCGTCGAATGGTCCTGGATGATTCGGGCGGACAAGAAGATCCACCACGGCTGGACGCCGGAGAACGGCATCATCCCCCACGTTTACGGCGGCTACAGCGAGGCGCTCCTGCTCTACTTGCAAGCGCTGGCGCCGAAGAACCACCCCGCACCGGCGGAGTGCTGGACTTCTTTGCTGGACGGCGTGAAGGCTGAAAGCTTCGGCGGCAAGCCCTACATTGCCATGCCGGGCACGCCTCTGTTTTGCTATCAGTATCCGCATTGCTGGATTGATTTCCGGGGCATCGCCGATGATACCAATCGTCGGCTCGGCTTCGATTACTTCCAGAACAGCGTTCGGGCTACGAAAGCTCAGTATCGTTACAGCGTGGACAATCCAAACGGGTGGCGCGGCTACGATGAGCTCGACTGGGGGCTGACCGCCTGCGACGGTCCGGGCAACGAAACCAAAGTTGTCGACAATCGCGAGCGCACATTTCGCGGCTACAGCGAGCGTGGTTGCCCGCGGGGCTTCGATGACGGGACGCTGGCGCCGACGGCTGCAATCAGTTCGATCGTCTACACGCCGAGGCGATCGCTGCGCACCATGCGATTCTGGCTCAAGCATCGTCCCGAGATCTTCTCGGAAATGACCGGATTTGCTGATGCGTTCAACCCGACGTTTGATACGTCCAGATCGTCTGGCTGGGTCGGTTCGGACCGCGTCGCCATCGACCAGGGACCGATCATCCTGATGATCGAGAACTACCGCAGCGGCTTCGTCTGGGAGGTGATGCGCAAGGATCGCTCTCTGCGGCGGGCGCTGCGACGTGCAGGGTTCAAGGGCGGCTGGCTCGAGAAGTGAGCCGCCTGACGAGAAATTGAAGCTACGAAAGTCGTGCCCGATTGCGGGCGGCTGGCTGGAACAGTAAGGAGACCAGCATGACAAAAACAAGCTATGAAAAGTCGCGCCGGTGGAATGGCGCGCATAGCCCGGTGCCGGTGCGCAAGTTTGGCTTCGCGCCTGGTTTCGTATACGGTGCATCAACATCGGCTTACCAGATTGAAGGAGGCGTCGGCCCGGAGACTGGTCGCGGACCTTCGATCTGGGAGAAATATTTCGCCGATCGCCCGCACCTCGACAACGGCGATGTTTCCTGCGATCACTACAATCGCATGGAAGACGACGTGCGCATGATGAAGCGGATGGGTCTGAAAGCCTATCGCTTCTCGATTTCCTGGCCACGCGTCTTGCCGCTCGGCAAGGGGCGGGTGAACGAGAAGGGTCTCGATTTTTACAGCAGGCTCGTCGATGCCCTTCTGCGGAATGGCATCGAGCCTTACGTGACGCTGTATCACTGGGACTTGCCGCAAGCGCTGGAGGATCAAGGCGGCTGGTTGAACCGCGACACTGCGCACTATTTCGCTGATTACGCGGCTGTTGTCGCCCGGCGGCTCGGCGACCGCGTCAAATATTTCGGCACTCTCAACGAGCCCGAGGTAATTGTCGCGGGCTACATCGGCGAGGGTCTGGCGCCTGCGCTGCAAGACAACAAGCTGCGCGTCAAGGTGGCGCACAACTTGATGTTGGCGCATGGTCTGGCCACTCAGGCGCTGCGTGCCATCAACCCTGACTTCCAGATCGGTGTGACACTGAATCTGGTGCCTGCGGAACCGTCTGACGCGGGCAAATCTGCAGCTGTCGCGGCTGCTCGCCGCCACTGGCAGAGGAACTATGCGCTCTATCTGGACGCGATCCTCAAGGCTCAATATCCCGATGTGGTGCTGGATGAAATGGCAGAAACCGGCGTGGAGATTCACCCCGGCGACATGGCAATCATCTCGCAGCGCATCGATTACCTTGGCGTGAACTGGTATCTGCGGCACGTTGTCGATGAGCACGGCTCTGTAATCGATGTGCCGGGTGCGACCAGGACGCTGATGGGTTGGGAGATTCATGCTCCAGCCCTGACGCGCATGCTGGTCAGCATGAACGACGAGTATCAGTTGCCTCCCATCTTCATCACCGAGAACGGCGCAGCCCTGCCCGATACGCTGGCGAAGGGGCGCGTGCGCGATCTCGGTCGCATGACCTACATTCATGACCATCTCGTGGCGCTGGAGTGTGCAGTCGCTCTCGGCGTCAATGTTGCCGGCTATTTCGCCTGGAGTTTGATGGACAATCTCGAATGGTCACTTGGTTTCAAGATGACCTTCGGTATTGTGCATGTTGACCGCAATACGCTCAAGCGCACTGTCAAGGACAGCGGCTTGTGGTACCGGGATGTGATCAAGCTCCACCACGACGGATAGACCGGGAGATCTCTAGAAAAGGAGACATCCTATGTCTGCGAAACCATTCGTTCAGGCGGATGCGGCAAGCGACCAGGCGGTTGTCTTGCCTTCGCCAACCAAGCCCGACCTGACTGCACCCAGGCTGGTGCTCAAACAGGGCGGCACGATGGTCATGATCAACCCGCAGGGTATCATGACCCGCTCTCCTGACCATGCGCTCGGCATGTTCGCTGACGACACGCGCGGTCTACGCGAACTCGATTTGCGCGTGGATGGAAAACCGCTGCTCTTCGAGTCGGGCGGCGCTGATTCCAGCTATCATGCTGGTTTTCGCTACCGGGCACCGCTCGGTGGTATCGAGAACGGTGCCCTGAGTGCCGGCAGCGCTCTTGTCGTCTATGAAGACGATCTTTACTACAAGCTCGTCTTCAGCAACGATGGACTCGAAGCCGTCAGGTTTGATCTGGCAGTTTTGTTTAGCGCCGGATTCGAAGATGTCTTCGAGGTGCGTGGGTCGGATCGCAAACAGCGAGGTATTTTGTTGCCGCCTCAGGTGCTCGACTCTCACCGAGTCGAGCTTGCTTACGTGGGTCTGGACGGCGTGCACCGGTCGGTTCAACTCGATTTTGCCGGTCCGCAGCCGACGCTCCTGGCCGGGCATCAGGCGGTGTACAACATCGACCTTGATGCCGGTGCAAGCTGGCAGCTCGAATTGCGCGTCAGTTACAAGACCGACCAGAAGCCGCATCAGTGCCGACTCTCGGCGTGGTCGTTCGGTCAGGCACTTGCCTCAGCACAGAGCGAATTCAATAACTGGCTGACAGGCAACGCCGGCATCGAAACTTCTCATGCCGCGCTCAACAACGTGCTTCGCCGCGCCGTCGAAGACATCAACATGCTGCGCCTGGGTCATCTCGGTATCGCTGCCGGATTGCCTCAGTTTGCCGTGCCTTTCGGTCGCGACAGCGCCATCACCGGGTTGCAGACCTGCTGGCTCATGCCGGGGCTTTCGCGTGACATCATCGTTGCTCTGGCCTCGTACCAGGGCACCAAATACGATGCTGTAACGGCAGAAGAACCGGGCAAAATCATGCATGAACTGCGCACCGGCGAGATGGTCAAGACCGGTGAAGCGCCGTTTGGTCCGTATTACGGCACTGTCGACGCCACTCAGTTGTGGCTGATGCTGATCTCGGAATACACCAGGTGGACTGGCGATCTGGCTCTTTCGGCGCGCTTGTGGCCGCAAATCCAGGCGGCGGTATCTTTCTTGCGCAGACGCTCACGGCGCACCGGCTTTATCACCTATGGTGGACGACCCGGTGAAGCTCTGGCCAATCAGTGCTGGAAGGACTCGTACAACTCGATCATGTACAGTGATGGCTCGCTGGCTATCGCTCCGATTGCGGTGTGCGAGGCGCAGGGCTACATGTATGCGGCTTTTGTCGGCGTTGCCGAACTGGCTCGGAAGCACCGCAAGAATGCGTATGCTCGCCGCCTGGAAGCTCGTTCTTCGAAGCTCAGAGCGGACTTTCAGCGCCGCTTCTGGATGCCGGAGCGTGGTTTTGTTGCCCTGGCGCTCGATAAGCACCACAGGCAGTGCGATGTGATTTCGTCCAATCCCGGTCATTTGCTCGGGCTGGGAATTCTCACATCAAGGCAGGAGAAGCTCGTCGCAAAGCGGCTGATGGCGCCGGACATGTTCAACGGGTGGTTCATTCGCACGCTGGCAAGTTCGGAGGTCGCCTACGACGACTCTGACTATCAGCGTGGTTCCGGCTGGCCGCACGACAATGGATTGGCGGCTGTCGGCATGCGTCAAATCGGTCAATACGAGGACGCCATTAAGGTCTTCGCTGCTCATGTTGACATAGCCTCGGCGGCGAGCGACTTCCGTTTGCACGAGTTGTATTGCGGAAACGCGAGAACGCCTGAGTCCCGCGAACCAGTGCACTACAAAGTTGCATGCGTGCCTCAAGCCTGGGCAGCCGGTAGCATTTTGCACATGCTCAGGGTATGCGTGAATCCAGTGCCTCAAGGCAATACGGTGAGCATAGTCAATCCGCGTTTGCCGGATTGGTTGCACAGTCTCTCTATCAGCAGATTGCGTGTGGGTGGTGGGTCTGTTGATCTGCAATTCACGCGCAATGCTGACGGTACGACCAGCTCTGTTGTGAAATCTGCCAACAACGCGAAGGTTAAGCTGGTGCGTAAGCGCTAGTGGAGTCACCGTAAGTCGGGTCACCCTAAGTCGGGTCACCCTAAGTCGGGTCAGTGAGTGGTCTGGGGCAATCTTGTTCCAGACCACTTTCGACTTTTCAGCGTAGAAAAATTTTCCGCCGTTATACTACTGCATGTCGCACTTGGTTGATTCGCTCGGTTGTCTCTCGTGCGTTCGCGGAATCTAATATCCGCCCGGGCGACTAGCCACCTTCGCAACTCCCGACATTCCGTGTCCTCCATATCTAGCCTCTGCGTAACGGATTCCAGCCACGAGATTAGATAGCGGGTCGTGAATGTTGGTGTCGAGTCCTGGAAGTGCATACCGGTGAAAGGTGGATGGAATAGTCTGCATCAATCCCGTAGAAGGGTGTCCTTCTTTGGCATTGATGTCCCAGTTGTTGGTAATGTTCGGGTTCCAGCTGCTTTCTCTGGTGACGATTTTGTTTACGGCAGCTTCGTTTTCAGGCGTTACAGGAATACCAGCCAGTTCAAGCGCCTTATCAATCAACTCTTTTCGAGCGCCCACGGGGACATTGTCGCCTACAGCATGTGAGTCGAATCCGCCGTTTGCGCCACCACCGGCCTCAGCGCTCTGGTTGAAACCGTTGTAGTGTCCGTGATTGTAGTGCATGCTGCTATAAGCTCGTCTCAAGCGCTCGGATTCGTGCGGCGCATGTCGGCTCGTGCTGACTACTGTTTTATTACCGTTGGGATTTTGGCTGTCGTCCGAAACAACCTCATAGTCGTGCTGAACATGGTGGTGTTTGTCCAGATGTTCGTCTTCTACGAGTTTGAGATGTGGAAGAAATCCCTTTTTGTGGAGGTCATCGTTGATCTTTTCCAGATCTTTCTGGAACTCATGAGGGTGCTGTCGGCGCAGATGTTCAATGTCTTCATAGACGTGTTTGAAGTCGTGTGGATTGTGCTTTAAGTGTTGCTCGATGCGTCGCTCGGTTTCGTTGACGTGCTGCGTGTGCAACTGCTCGGCATTAGCATGCGAATGACTGTGATGGGGATGATCATGGTGATGATCATGGTGATGATCGTGGTGACGTTCTGCCACGGACGGGACTCCGTTATTAGTAAGGGTTCAGGGTTATGGGGTGAGAGGTGGTTTCGGGCTGATGGGCTTGAGGACGGCTGGAACTAACAGCGTTCAGGGTTCAGGGGAATGTTTCTTTCGTTCCTACAAGATAACAGGCACCTTGTGTCGTAGCTGTGGCAATCCCGATCTATTTTGACAATTTCTAGAGAGTTCGATTTGTTGAATCCAATGCAATTAGAGGAAATTCGCGGGATTCTCAGAACCGGCCCTTGTCGATTAGCGCGCGGGCCGCGTGCGTTCCATGACTTACGAGCCCGGGAAGAAGAATCGGAAGTCGTTCTCGTCGTTGCCCGGACGGATTATTGCCAGTTTGCCTTCGCTGCGTTGCGGTCTGCCTGAACGGTTCAGTTCCATGAACATATTGGCCACGATATCGTCAGGCACGACTCGTTCCCGACTGGCGTTTCGTTTTAAACAGACATCCAGGGGAACATCCAGCAGCCACAGTTGGATGTCTGTGTAACCGGCTTTCTGAGCACGCTCCAGCAGTGGTTTGCGTTGGCGCGGATTTAGATTTGTGTTGTCGACAATGATGTCCAGTTCTTTCGATAGCGCATCTTCCAGGCGTTCGAAGAAGATTCTAAAGACCTCTTCTTTGTCGCCTTGTTCCGCGGCGTTTCCATACAGTTCTTCTCGTATTGGGTCAGCACTGAGGCAATGGAATCCCTTCTCAACGATTTTCTTCGCCAGCGTCGTTTTGCCCGAGCCTGGGATGCCAACGAGTAGTATCAGTCGTTTCAAGATTCCTTATCCTCCGTCTTCTTGCCTTGTTCTGCCTGTTTTTGCTTTTGTTCTAGTTCTTGTTCCTGTTGTTGTTTCTCAGCGGCGTCTTTTTCCGCGTCTTTCAATTTATTGTCTTCATGTGCCCATTTGACCCAAAATCCCGACACAATGAGCGCCATGAACAAGTAGATGAAAACTAGAACCAGGCGCCCGATATAGCGCGAAGGCGTAGCGTCTGTGGCGTATTCTTCAAGCCAGGTGTTGCAGTAGAAAAATAATCCGACCGAGCAAAAGAACGCAGATGTGGCAAAATTAGCCATTTTTGCCCACTTCGAGTAAACACGCCATGACCAGATTGCCTGCATGACATAGCCCATTCCGAAGAGAAAAATGGCGATGCCCACGTGCTGGTAGCGTGTCAGTGAGATGTAGTGCTGCAGGGGTGTCTTGAACGCGACGAGGGCAATCAAACCCATGGTAAGTATGAATCCGTACTTACTTACTCGTCTCCATAGCTTATTGAAAATGGAGTCACCGCTCATGATTTTGAAAATCAGTTTGACTTGGAATGGCTTGTAGAGAGCGCCGGCATATGTTGCAGGTCGCAGTAGATCTGGTTGCCCTGGTATATAGTGAGCAGATTTTTGCCGGTCATTTTGCGTTCGTTGAACGGTGAATTTATGCTCTTAGAAAATCCGTCTTTGGTTTGATAAGTCCATATAAGCTTTGGTTGGAGCAGTGCGAAATTAGCTGTGCTGCCCTTTTCGAACTTGCAAGTGCGGTTCAAAATGTGTGCAGGTTTTGAAGTGAGGAGTGCCACCAATTTGTGCTCGTCCAGTTCACCTGACAGGACCAACCGTTCGTAGCAAAGCGCGAAGGCAGTCTCTAAGCCGATTACACCAAAAGGTGCCTCGTCAAAAGTTTTTGCTTTGTCTGAGCGACTGTGCGGTGCATGATCTGTAGCGATAGCGTCGATAGTGCCGTCTTTCAGCCCGCGCACGCATTCCGCTTGATCCGCTTTTGAGCGCAAAGGTGGGTTCATCTTAAAGGAAGTGTCGAAGTCTTTGATATCTTCATCCGAAAGAACGAGGTGGTGCGGGGTGACGTCTGCTGTGACGCGCAGTTTGTCTGCCTTGGCTCCGCGAATCAAATTCACCGAAGCGGCAGTTGAAACATGGGCGAAGTGCAGGCGGCCACCTGTTTGACGAACAATTTCTATCTCACGAGCGATGCAAGCTGACTCGGCAGCGGGCGTGATCGAAGCAAGTCCAAGTCTTGTGGCGGTTGGCGATTCGTTGATGCATCCGCCTGCAGCAAGATCTCTGTCTTCAGCGTGGCTGATGATGAACCGTTCCGCCAGCTCGGCGTATTCAAGGGCGCGGCGCAGCACCGCTAAATTACTGACTGGCAAACCGTCGTCTGAGAAAGCGGCAACGCCCATGGATGCCAGCTCTACCATTTCGGTGAGCTCGTTTCCTGCCATTCCTTTAGTGACGCACGCGACGGGCAGCACTTCGATGCAAGCACGCTCTGAAATGAGCTGGCGAATTCGCGACATGACAAGAACGTCGTCTGTGGGCGGGTCGGTGTTGGCCATGGCGACCACTGTCGTGTATCCGCCGCAAGCAGCAGCTCGCGTGCCTGTGAAAATGTCTTCTTTGTTTGATTGTCCCAGGTCGCGTAAATGCGTGTGCAGGTCAACAAATCCGTGCGACAACCAGAGTCCCGAAGCGTCGATGATTTCTTCGTCTGGCGATTCTTTGGCACTGTCGATGTGTTCGGCTAAATCTACTATTTTTCCGTTTTCGACGCGCACATCCAGCCGATGTTTTTTCGAATCATCAACGAGTAAACCATTCTTGATCAGCAAAGATCTAGCCACCGTTTGCAGTCCTTTGTTTGGATTGGTTGTGCTCCGACATAAGAAGGAATAGAACAGCCATACGCACAGCGATGCCGCTGGCCACCTGGCGACTGATCAATGACACATTGGGATCGTCCATCAATTCGTCTGTAATCTCGATGCCGCGATTGACTGGTCCTGGATGCAGCACATGCACGCCCGGTTTTGCCAGGCTCAAGCGTTTGTGATCGATGCGATATAGTCTCTGGAATTCACCGATGCTTGGTATCAGCCCCTGTTGTTGGCGTTCCATCTGCAATCGCAAGGCGATGATGAAGTCAGCGTTTTCGATGGCTGGTTCGAGGCGGGAATGCACAGTGGCGCCCAGAGTATCGAGATATTTAGGAACCAGGGTAGGTGGACCGGCAACGTGGATATCTACGCCGAGCTTCTTAAGCAGCGAAATGTTCGAACGCGCTACTCGTGAATGGGTGATATCGCCAATGATGGCAATTTTGCAGCCGGTGACGCTCGGACGTATTTCGAGCATGCTGAACAGATCGAGTAAAGCTTGCGTTGGGTGTGCGTTCCACCCGTCGCCGGCATTGATGACATGAACCTCAGGTGTTAATGCTTTGGAGAGTTTGTGCGCTGCTCCTGAAGAAGAATGCCTCTGGATTACCGCGTTGACACCCATTGAGACGAGCGTCATGGCTGTGTCTTCGATTGTTTCGCCTTTTGTTACCGAGGAGGTTTTGATGTCCAGATTCAATACAGAGGCGCCGAGCTTCTTCGCTGCCAGCTCGAAACTGCTGCGGGTGCGCGTTGAATTTTCGTAGAATAAGTTTGCGACAATCTTGTTGTTCAGCACCGAAAGTGGTGCGCGTGTTGTCTCGTGCAATTTTTTGCACTTCACGGCAAGCGCCATCAGGCATTCGATTTCGGGCACTGTCAGGTCGGCCGTATCGAGTAAATGTCGGCGTTTTGCCCAGGCTTCCACGCCCGGCGTATCGAACGGAATAAGCAAAGTGCTTTCTTTGTCAGAACAATTCGGATCTGCGACTGAGAGCTGATCTGCCATTTGCAAGCCTGCGAAACTTAGCTTTGTCAGTGAGTATCATAAGGCATTCGCCAGTTAATTGCGCTTAAGAAGGTCGTTTGGGGGTTGCCAATATATATCCTTTCTACTAACATCTTGATGCGTTTGGAATCCACAATTGGCGCTGGTGCTGATGAAAGTCGGTGCGAGATTTGTGCTTGCAATCGTTTACATGTTTGAAACGGAGGGCTGCCACCCATGTCAAATGACAACTCTACCGATGATCTGCAGCGAAGCAGTTTTGCGAATAACTACGCAAGCCGTTTGCTCAATCGGGTTCTGACCGATAGGAAGAAAGCCGACACGAAAGTGACTACGGCTGATGCAGCCAGGTTTGCCTCCCGCGCCGAATCGAAAGAACTGGTTTCTACCAAATAAGCGGGTTTCGGCTGCTAACTATTTTCACTTGTGAACTGACAGCGTCAGCGCGAAATTCAACCGTCGTTCAAACTGTTCGATTAAACAAGTCATCAGCCCTTCCATATAAATAGAAGGGTCGATATCATTTCCTGCAATACTGATTTTTATCCGTGATGCACGAGGTGGTGACTGTGGCGGCTGTTTTTTCTGCTGAAGAAATTATGGATATTACGGGTGCCAGGCTGGCACTTGGATTGATGCCTGACGAATCTGCCGAGGTTCATACAGACACGCGCACGCTGCCTGAAGGGGCGTGGTATGTGGCGCTGTCTGGAAAAAAATACGATGGTCACGATTTTTTGGGCGATGCCTTCTCCGAAGGGGCTATCGGTTGCATAGTCGGCGAGCGGCCCGCATATGCGATTGCGAGCACTAGTTTTCCTCTTCTTGCAGTGATAGATCCTCTCGATGCCCTGGCTAAACTGGCTAAACACTGGCGAGAGCATGTATCACCAAAAGTTCTGGTTGTGATGGTAAATCGCTCGGAAGAACGCTGTCCGGCCGGCAAATTTTGTTATGACGATTTGCAGGTGAAGCATCGTACGGAATATTTGCGCCTCGCCAATGAAGATACCGGTGCAGTACTAAATGCGGTGCTTGATGTGAATGAACCAACCGAGCGGCTGATTGTGGAAATTTCGCCAACGAGCTTCGATCACATCAGTAAAGCGCTGTCGGTGCTGGACCCTGATGTTCTTGTAATTTCGAAAGACGGTTACGATCATTTCCGCATGTCTTGCACTCAACAGGAGTTCAACGAAGGGCTGAATGCAACGTTTGCCTGGCCGGATGCGAGCAAATGCACGTTAATCATTGCGACATCTGCTCAAGATGTTGTGATTCGTAGTGATGCCTTCTCGGGAAAGAAAATCATTCATGAGGACGACGATCACTCCGAAGATCCAGATATCTGGGCGGCGCGAAAGGCTTGCGCAGCTATTTAGCAGGAGTTATTGCGATGTGTCCTGCTAAAGTCGAGAAAGTCGTGTATTTGGGTGATTTCACCGTTTCTGATGGAAATGTCGCCGCTGCAGATCCATGTCGAAAGACTTTGGACGATGGTGGTAGTGCTTTTTTTTCTAACTGCGCTGTTGGCTTGTGGCACGCATTTGTTTTGGATGACTCGGCGGACGCTTATAAACTGATTGCAATTTACTCGAGGGCTGATGCTGAGCTGGCTTCGTGGACTATTTCGCTTGGTGATTCGGTCAGTGTCTTGTCTGGTCAGGCCGGAATCTTCGACAGGTCGCGTTATCGGTACGATCAGGAGTTTTATGAGCGGCTGTGTGATTTGACTGCTCGGGGCGTCGCTGACTCCGTTCAAAACAAATTAGCTGGTCTGGAGGCATGGTGTTTTGACTGGGGCGCCGTGACAGCCACCGCGCTGGGTGATGGTAACTTCTTGTGCTACACGCTTGTGGCAGCGGGCGGCACTACAGTCGGTGTCGCAATCGACTTCTATCCTTCTTATACTTCATGGGCTGATATCAGCCTCAATAAAGTCATGGGTCGACTGTCCTAGCGCGATAGGGCGAGTCACGGTAATTGGTGAGGACTGGTGAACTGCGACGCCTGAATGGTGACGGGGCGACGGCTGGTGTTCCCTGCAGATCACTCGTTTACCAGTAACGTGTAAAGGCTCAGGTGGGTTGTTGAACGAATCTGCGGCGGTTGCGAGAGACCAGAAGATAGAGCTGTCTGGTCAGCCACATGGTGCCTGGTAAGCAATAAAAGACCACGGCTATTTTGCCACCGGGCAAATTTTTCAGGATGATTGGAATCGCCTCAGGACCTTCCCATCGATAGTTCATATCGTCGAAAAGAACGAGGCTCCATGGGCTTGCATCGAACTGATTCAACAGGCGGGCATCTTCCGGCGCTGTTGATTCACGGCTGATGAAGTTGAATTTTCCTGTCCGATCCCAGAGTTTGATAATCGCTGCAAGCTTGCCAACGAGTGCGCATCGTTCGTCACAAACGATTCTGAACGTATAAAGTTCTTGGCACTGTGTGGCAAGTTGTTCCATAGTTTCAAACCTATCCAGAATGAGGTTTCAAGTTGATTAAGTTTAGCAGAACTTTACCGTAATGGCATATCAGAAAACCCTAGATCTAATCATGGTTTTTGGCTTATTGCTGCACCTGTCGAGTTCGCCCATTAGAAGAGTTCTGTTGACGAATTTTTTGTTCAGGTTGTCAAGAAATAGCAAACTGCTATGCCACCGAATCTGGTTCGCGATTCTCTTCGCTGCTTCCGAGCCACTTTTGGATCTTGTTCTGTAGTTGCTCGAGAGTGAACGGTTTGGACAGGTAGTCATCCATGCCAGCGTCGAGGCAGCGCTCTCGATCACCGCTCAAGGCGTGAGCTGTTACGGCTATGATGGGAACTCGATGTCCCTGCGCATCTTGCAACTCGCGAATTTGCAACGTGCACTTCAGTCCGTCTGTGACCGGCATTCTCCAGTCCATCAAGATGATGTCGAATGATCCCTGGCGGAGCAGATTCAGCGCTTCACCGCTTGTTGTTGCAAATTCAACTTCGATGAAGAGGTGGTCGCTTATGAGTGACATGAGTTTCTGATGAGCCAGGTCGTCGTCGACGACAAGCACTTTGGGGCGCCTGTCCTCGTCTTGCTCGTTTTGTGATTCGGGGCGCATGGATTTACCAGCAGACTATCAACTACATTATTATGCCCGAATTTGCAATGGTTGACGTAGACTTTGAGTAGCAAAACTCTTTTACTTGCAGCAGGTTCCGGCTGATTTGCCTTCTTTCAATTTGTTTGCCCCGGGCTTTTCCGCTGATGATTTATGGGATGAATCGCCAGCTTTATCAGACGCGGAAGACTTCACCCCAACTGCCATCGCGCGGTATTTTTTCAGGGCCGGGCTTTCTTTTTCGAATGGGTACTCATTGGCATACTTGTCGTCGACAACCTTCTGGATCTCAGCAATTAGCTTGCCCTCTTTCTTCATTCGGGCTGCGATAACTGCTTCGTCTGTACAAATCTGGCAGTCGGCACCATGAGTGGTAGTGAAACAATCGAGCAATGAAGTGTGCTGATCGGTTTCGTCGCAACCGCAATAACAGAAAAGCTTTTCGATGATTTCAGGGCATTGTTGCGCGGCTTGATAGCCGACCGCTGCCTGTCCGAAAAACTGCCCAGCCGGGAGCACCGTTCGTGACACGCCCGGAACAGCATGTGGCGTTTCGCTCGCTTTTGTTATTTCGCTCCATTCCGACCAGGCCAACATCCCGCCGATTGCCAGCGCAACGGCGAGTCCGCCAAAGATTGTTTTGATTCCCGAGTCCATCAGGTGATTCTGTTCCTGTTGACCTTCTGTAAACTGGAATAGGCGCGCTATCGCTATGTTTGATATGATGGCACACTTAAGCTGAGATTGGTAACGCGAAATGTTGCCGATGAAGCGCCTGTCACATTTGTGCGCGGCGCGAAGAGACGAACCATGACGCAGAAGTACGACGTAATCGTTATCGGTGGAGGGCACGGCGGCTGTGAAGCTGCTAATGCCGCGGCAGCCCTGGGCTGTTCCACTTTGATGCTTGCCGTAAATCTGGATACGATCGGTGCGATGCCGTGCAATCCGGCCGTCGGTGGTCCTGCTAAGTCTCACCTCGTTAAGGAGGTGGACGCGCTCGGCGGAGTCATGGGCATAGCGGCAGATGCCACTTACTTGCAGATGCGCATGCTGAACATGAGCCGCGGGCCGGCGGTTCAGTCGTTGCGGGCTCAGTCGGACAAGCGCGAATACAGCGCCTGGATGAAAAATTATATGGAATCGCTGCCGAACGTCACTTTGCGGCAGGGAATGGTGAAGAACTTCCTGGTTGAGAATGGCAAAGTTTCCGGTATTGAGCTTGCTTTCGGTGACCGCATCGAGGCGCGCGCTGTCGTGCTGTGTGCGGGTACTTTCCTGGAAGGCACAATCTGGATTGGAAAAGAGACTATGCCGGCTGGGCGAGCCGGTGAGTTCCCCGCGATTGGTTTGTCTGCCTATCTGAAGTCTCTCGGCTTCAGGATGGATCGCCTTAAAACCGGAACCCCGCCACGTTTAGACGGACGCACAATCGACTACACAAATCTTCCTGTGGTGCCGGGTGATGACAGTCTGCAGTTTTTCTCATTCCTGGATAATCGTCCGGTCAGAGAGCAGATGCCCTGCCATCAAACGAGAACAACCGCTGTTACACATGAACTGATTCGAAATAACCTGCATGAGTCGCCGATGTATTCAGGAATGATTCATGGTGTGGGACCGCGCTATTGCCCTTCTGTGGAAGACAAGGTAGTGCGTTTCGCAGACAAAGAGAGTCATGCGTTTTTCCTTGAGCCGGAAGGGCGTTCAACTTATGAAGTCTATCTGCAGGGATGTTCTACTAGTTTGCCTGTAGCTGTGCAACATCAAATTGTGCATTCCCTGCCGGGTCTCGAAAATGCCATTATGGTGCGCCCGGCGTATGCCGTTGAGTATGACTACTTACCGGCGATTCAGTTCACGCACGCACTGATGTCAAAAGATTTGCCCGGGTTTTTTGCGGCCGGTCAGATGCTTGGCACCAGCGGTTACGAGGAAGCCGCGGCACAAGGTATCATCGCCGGTATCAATGCGGCGCACTATGTGCTTGATCGTGAACCGTTCCAATTGCTTCGTTCAACGAGTTACACAGCTACTTTGATCGATGATCTGGTTACCAAAGAGATTGGTGAGCCTTATCGGATGATGACCTCTCGTTCTGAATATCGTCTTTTGTTGCGTCAAGACAATGCTGATGAACGGTTGACCCCGCTCGGACGAGAAATCGGCACAGTCAATGATGAACGTTGGGCGGTGTTTGAACGCAAACAGAATGCGATTGGTGCTGAGCGCAAACGCTTGAGCAAAACCCGCATTCAGCCCTCCGCAGAATGGGATGAAGCACTTGCTGAATATAACGAACAGCTGAAGCTCTCGGTGACGCTGGAGGAATTGTTGCGCCGCCCGCGGGTTCCATATTCTGTGATTGCGAAGATGAGCCCTGCGCCTGAGGGCTTTGACTACGCGCTGGAATTGGAAACTGAAATCAAGTATGCAGGTTACATCGAGCGCCAGAAAAATCATGTTGCCCAAACTGAAAAGTACGATTCTGTAAGGCTTCCCTCGGATCTGGATTATTTGTCTCTGGGTAATTTGTGCAAGGAAGCGAGGGAAAAGCTCAACAAGGTTCGTCCCGAGACACTGGGTCAGGCTGCACGCATGGGTGGTGTCAGCCCCGCCGATATTTCTGTATTGCTTGTGACGCTGGAAACTGCTCGTAGAGCCGCGGCCGCAGCCAGGGTGTAATATTTATTCCGTCGGCACCGGCGATGTCACCGTATTTGGTGGCTCGGTGTTGGACGCAGGAATGACTGGGGCGGTTAGATTGGCGTTGCTGGGATGAGCTTGCGGCACAACCTGGTAAGCGCGCCGATGTGGGTACACCGGTGGATTTTCTGGTGTTGTATAAGGCACGATCGGTTTGTTTTCTACGACAGGCTGGGTAATTGTTATCGTGTTTGAATCCGCCGGGTGAGCGGCAGGTGCACTGCGGCGAGCTACCGGCGCCCGGTAGACCGGCGCGCTCCTGGCGGGTCGGTCAGGCGCAGCCGCCTGGTGTTTCGGTGACGGGGGCGGTGCGAATTTGAAGTTTCGTACCATGGGCGACAGGATATTCCAGGCTTGATACAACACTGCAATTGCTATCAGTGGAAGTATGACCGGCTTGGCCAGGTTTCTGATAACGTGCATGGGCGCCGTGTACAGGCTGTAAAAGAAATAGCCGATGCGTTTGAGGCTTTTGTAGTACCAGGGCTTTTTCTTGCGCACTTTGGCACCGCTCGGCGGTCCAAGCTCCATAAGAGCGCGCTCTTCCATCGTGGTGTATCTGATCTTTGGTTCTTCTTCTTCTACCTCTGGTTCGTCCTCTTCCTGCTCGGCGAACACTTCGGATGCGATGCGCACGGGCATCGAGTGCCAGGTCGACTTCTTTTTGGGTTTGCTCGCCGCAGGATCGGGCACTTCAACCGGTTTAATGACTGGAATTTCGTCACTGTCGAAAACCCGGTCAAGTAGTGCATCGCTGTCCTGAAGTTCGGAAGGCTCTGCGGGCAGCTCGGGCAAGCAGACCAGCAGTTTTTCGATCGGAATATTGAGCGTCAGCTCGGTGTTTTCAAAAAATTCCGGCGGAGCCGTAATGTATTTGAAGTTGGCCGAAACCAGTCTGGCAATCTCTTTCAGGGCTTCGTAGCCTGTGCTGATTCGCTCAAATTGTCCATTCTTCAGCTCTGCGCCACAGATGTATCGGCTTTGAGAGATGCAAATCGTTCCGTGGCGCCCGTTTTGCTCATCATTCAGCAGAAGGGCACTGAGCGGCTCAGGTTGTCCCTCCATCACCCTGCGGAGGACTTCGGAGAGCTGCAGTTGGTATCGGAGCGTGCCGGCAAATTGGACGTTCACTTTTTGAATCTCAATGCGTCACTTCTGATTTTCCCAATGGATGGGTTTCCTAACTGCGTTCACTGACAGCAAGAATAATTTTTGTGCCTCTCGGAGCCTAATTTTCACGCGACGGCGGTGATGAGGTTAAATGTATACTTGAGGCCATTCTTATCAGCTGGCGAGAAGGCGACAAAGTCATTGAGGAACCAGGTGTGTTTGGTCGAAAAAGCCTAGTCGGTTTAGCTTTTACCGTAATGCTCGGGTTTAACCTGGTCGTCTCGCCCACGGTAGTAGCCGCTGACAGTAATGCCGGAATCACAAGCCCTGTCGATGATGACGGGTCTAAATCTCTGTTTGGCGGAAAGTGGCGCAGCAGTCTGACCGCCCCCACCGTTCCTGCCCAGCCGACACCTACAACTTCCTGGCTGCCGCAGTCAGGCAAGCCGCGAGTTGCAATGCTCTGTATCCACGGATTCAGTCTCCACAAGTTTTGTTTTGATGCATTCGGCAAGGAAATGGCGAAAGACGGCATTGCTGCCTATGCAATAGACCTGCGCGGGTTCGGTGAATTGAAGAAGAAAACGGAGCATTCTTCGTTCGATATCGACGGCTGGCTGGTAGATATCAAAGCTGCCCTGGAAAAAATCCATCAGGAACAACCGGGTGTGCCGGTGCTGCTACTTGGCGAATCGATGGGAGGAGCCGTTGCTTTAAGAGCGGCAGCGCTTTATCCCGATCTTGTCGATGGTTTGATTGCTTCTGTGCCTGCTCGTGACAGGTTCGGCATGAGTGAGGGAGAGAAGAAAGTTACCCTGACGGCTGTGACTCGTGCTATCACGGGTGATTTCGATAAACCCATCAGCGGTGCCGCCTTTGGCGCTGTGCAGAAGATTTCCGGTCAGGAGTCTTTGCGAGCTCAGTGGAAAAACGATCCGCTTATGCGAACTGATTTTTCAGCCAAGGAATTTGTGCAGTTCGATGAGTTCATGTCCGGCAATTTGAATGCTGCCACCTACATCAAGAAATTGCCTGTGCTCTTCATTCAGGGCACTGATGACAAACTGATTCGCCCCGAGGGCACCTGGAAGCTCTACGAAAAGCTTGCTACCGCTAACCGCCAGCTCGTTTTGAGCAAAAATGCCGAACACCTTATTTTTGAAGAGGGGCAGTTCAAGCCCGAAGATCTGAGTTTCGTTACAACATGGATCGACCGCAACGTGGCACCGCTTGACCTGGCAATTGCCGGCAACGCAGACAAATTATCAGTGGTGGCATCTTCGAAAAACGATGCGACTATGCAGGTTGCTACTACAGGGAACGCTCAGAAAACTGGCGCGGCTAATGGAGGTAATCTTTCCGTTGACGACGTAGCCCGGCAACTGGCTTCTGTTCCGGCACCTGCGGCTCAAAGTGAGTTCAAACACAAGATAGTGGCGACATCACCTCAAATCAATTTCTGGATTGAATTAAATCGTGGCAATAAGATCTACCGCTGCAACAACAAAACTGAATTCAAGACAGGTGACAGAATTCGCTTTCATCTGATTCCCGAGACAGATGGTTATGCATACCTGGTCATGAAGGCAGGCACAACCGGAAAGAGCGATGTGTTATTCCCGAATCCGAAATATGGAACGCAGAATTATCTCAATCACGGCATGGATTATCCGATTCCCGCTGTAGGGTGGATGCAATTCGATCAACACCCCGGTACGGAGCAGTTGGGTCTTGTTTTTGCCAATGTGAAAGTGGATGTCACACCGGAAAAACTGAAAAATCGAACTCTGACTGCTTTTGTTTCGCACGATCAGACCGGTTCGAAAGACCTATGTCCAACGCGCATGAAGCTCTCGTGGGATGACCCGATGCCGGTGATTTTGCCGGATGATTTTTCGGCTATTTCTCAGGTGCAAAATTCAGCCGACAGTAGTCTTGTTCGGCTCGGAGCGCAGAATGGCGGTATGGTTTCGGCCAGCATTTCTCTCCTGCATAACAGCGGACGATGAGGATAAGAATGGGTCGCAGCAGGTCGTTTTGGTTTTCGCAAATATCAGCTGCCATTGTTCTTGTTAACGTTCCGCTATCCGCATTTGGCCAAGCTGGTGGAAACCCCGCTACCAGTGCAAACTCTGCGACCAGCTCGAATACCGCAACCGGCTCGAATGCCGCGACCAGCTCGAACAACGCAACTGGTGCTAATGTCGCTGGCGGTGCTTCATCTCTGGATATGGCACCAAAGGCGGTGCGAGGAATCGAATTCACAAAGATTCAGGACCTCGATCCAAAGTCGCGTGGTGCCAACAGACCCATCAAACAGAAATGGGCTGTGGTTATAGGCATGTCCAAGTTCAAAGAAGCCCGTCTGGCTCCCACTGATGCCATGGATATGGCGCAATCTGCCAGGGAATTCGATAACTATCTGGTCGATCCTCACGGGGGTCGATTCGAGCGCAGTCACGTTAAGTTGCTTACGGACGCAGGCGCATCGAAGCAGGCGATCTCCACGGCACTTGGACCAAGCTTTCTGGGGAGCGCCGGTAAAGACGACATGGTCGTTGTATACCTGGCTACGAGTGCGTTTCCAACCACCGATGGGAACACTTATTTGTGTACTTATGATTGTGCGCTCGATAATATTTACGGCACCTGCATATCAATGCAATCAATAATGAGCACGTTGAAAGAGAGTATTCATTCCGACCGCATTTTATTGGTTTTGCAAGCTGGATACAGTGGTGCGGCTGAATTAGGCGGCGCTGCAAAAACGACCGAAACTACTGCGGCAGCTAAATCTGCATTTAATTTCGACTTGCAGAAAGCCGTCCTGGGAAACGGTTTTATCATTCTATCTTCCAGTCAGCCCAATGAAATGACCTGGAGTACTGCCTTTTCTCGCAATCTGACAAAAGCACTACGAGAGGAAGATGGACTGATTTCGCTCAACAAAGCATTTGAAATTGCAAAAGGTAAGACTGAGGCAGAAACGGCTGCAGCTGGACCTGGGCGTAAGCAAATTCCAGTCATGAAGTCGTCGTGGACAGGATCGGATCTTGTCGTTGGGGCACTACCCGCGGAGCGTGTTGCTGATTTGCCGGCATCCGTCAGTTCCTTTCTTTCAGCTGAAGGTTCCTATCTAAAAGCCAATCAGGCAGTCGCTGAGGGTAAAATCGACGAGGCTCTGGAGCAGTATAAGCTAGCTGTGGTAGCTGATCCAAATTACGCGGACGCTGTTGCCGACTGGGGCGCCGCGTTGACTATGAAGAATGATTGGAAAGGCGCAGCTGACATGTATAGCAAAGCGATTGCGATGCGTCCGCTCGACGAACTTTTCCACTTGAATTATGCTCGTGTGCTGGACAAATTGGGTGACAAGGATGCCAGCTTGCAAGAGCTGAACACCGCATATAAATTGAATCCTAAAGACATGTCCGTGCTCTTAGCGCTTTCCAATAAACTGTTGATCAACAATCAGGCGTCCGATGCTGTGAATTATCTGGAACAGGCAGTCGATTTGTATCCGGCGCGTTCTGATTTGCGAGAGCGCTTAAGTTATGCGTTGATGAAGAGCGGTGATGTCGATCAGGCTTGTGCTCAGGCGAAAGAGGCGGTGCATTTAGATCCCAAATCAGCATCGGCGCATACAACCCTGGGTTCGGTTCTCATGGTGCAGAATTTCGTCACGCCGGCAGTCGAGGCTTATCAGGAGGCTGCCAGGCTGAGCCCGCTAGACCCAAATATTTGCTGGCTTTTAGGAAAGTCTCTTGAAAAAAATGGAGAGCGTGATGCTGCTATCGCGCAGCTGCAAAGGTTTCTAAGCCTGTGCTCGCCCGGTGATCCGCGCGGCGAACAGGCTAAAGCGCATCTTGATGAATTGAAGGCACGCAGGTAAGACGTTCAGAGAATCTTGTTGCAAGCCAGCCGTTGGTTTCTCCGAGTACGTAATAGTTTCGTCAGAGTAATTAATTTCGCAGATTATGTGGAATGAATTGCATCGTTTGCCTGGATTGGGGAAAATTGGCAGACGGTGTGCCGTGGTTGTTAAGTGAGGAAGAAATGAAGCAAATAGATCGCCTTGCGCAGCGACGCAGTCGAATTGTTCGAAGTGCCCTGGTGCTGGTTATCGGTTTGTTTGGCTGTGGCGGCTGGCTGGCTGCTAAGAGCGCTCCAGACATCGGTGAGACCATCAACGGTTTGGCTCCGGCACGAGATCCCGATTCGGGGCTGACCTATATGATGCCTCCCGGATTTTTCAGTCGAGAAAGACAGGACGGCTCAACGGCAGTTGGTGATGTCAATGGAAGCCACTTCAGTGTCGATGTGCAGAAAGTCGATTTCAAAACTGAAGCTGACATGATTGCAGCTATAGAGGTTGAGGCTCAGCGTTTATCAGATCGCAAGAGCGAGAAGAACCTGAAGGTGCATGGTTGCATGGCGCGGCAGTGGTACTACACAAACAAACTTGGTGCAACGAGATTACTCGTCATTGCTACGCCCAAGTATCTGATTGATTGTTTGTGGCATGCAGATATCGAAAACGACGCAAGCAAGAGGGCTTGCGACACTTTTTTCAACAGCATTAATCCGAATTGTCCGAAGTGCAATTTGCCTAAAAACTAAATCGAACCTTTCATTCCTGTCTAAGACGCGCTATCTTTACTGCGTTTTCTGATGAGATGGGAGATCGCGTATGAACAGAGTTTTGATGGGTCTGGTTGCTCTTACCGTGACCGTAAGCGTCCAGTGCAGCCAACTTTGCCTTCCCGCGCAGGCGCAGTGGTCTAGAGGGCAACTGGGAAGTTCCATCGATAACCTGAATTCGCAGATGGATACGCTGGTGAAGACCGTGCAGATTTTTCTGCAAACGCGTGGACGTTGGTTTCCGCAGCCGCAGGGCGCTGATATGCAGCTTTGCTATGCCTTGAAAGATATGAAAGATCAAGTGGCGAAGCTTGATAAGACGAAGCGCGATTCTGATATTCCTTCTCAAATTCAGCGTATCAATTCCAGCGCATCGGGCGTGCTCGGGCTTTTGCAGCAAACGGGAATGGATGCGAGTGTCATGAGTCAGTGGAGTATGGTCAGTAACTCGATTCAACAAATCAGCGGTGGATACAGCATCAATCCTATTCTCAACCCCGGCACATGGAATCCATCACCGGGATGGGAGCGACCCAACTACAATCCCTGGTCCCCAACGCTCATCTCCAGCAGTTATATGGCGCCTAACAGCATTGTTGCCACCTGGAATGATGGTGGGCGTGTCGTAAACGTCACATCTGTGTTGGATTCGTACGTGATTAACAACGGTCGTCGTACTCGACCAGCAAAGGGCGACGAGGTGCATTTGCTGCAAACGGCATATCAGCGAGCTCGCGAGCAGAATCCGGGATTTGCAACTCCGATAAATATTCGTCAGAGAGGGAATGGTACTTTCTATCTGCAGGGGCAACCGCCAGTGCGCATTTCTCAAGTTGAGATTGTTAGCCCGAAATGGTCGCCAGATGTCACTATCAATATTATTGGCGACCATGGGCAGCAGTTCAATGTGAATGGCACTTTGACGAACTTTAGCCCGGGTGGGTTCGGCGTTAACATGCAGAGCTCAGGCATAGGTGGTGCAGCTGGTTCGCTGCAAGCAAGCACTGGAGCTTTCAGCAGGCTTTCCTCGCTGGTCGGCAACGGCAGTCTCGGCGGACGACCTTTCAGCTTGCAATTTACGCAGTAACGTTCGGGCTCGGGTTTTGCTCAGTTTTTGTGGGCACTCGGCTTTTGTTCGCGTCTTTGCTCCGTGTGGCACGGATTTTGCTCGCGCTTGGCCGGGTTCTTGCTAGTTGATTTGCACTATATTTGGTGCTTGGCTGCTTCGATGCGGTTACGCGGATTCGACTGGATCAGATTTGATTACACCGCTCTTGTACAGCCATTTCCCGTTTACCTTCTCAAAGGTGCTGGTTTCAGTAAAGCTGGCGTCCTGGTCTGCTTGCCTGAGATAAGCTGTGAATTTGACAGTGGAAGTGTCTTGTCCGTCTTCGGAATGTAGAACTTTCAGTCGATCGAAACGCGTGTGTTTGACGAAGTTTTCGATTTCCTTTTGCCAGCGCGGTCTGTCTGCTGTGAATTCCGGATGCTCAGGATGCGTTGTAGCCATGATGTACTCGCTTAATCCCAGAGCGTAGGCGCAGTACCTTGAACGCATCAGCGCCTCTGCTCTGGCAGGCAACGCGCCTTCGTGATATTGCTTGCAACATTTCTGGTACAACAGTTTACTGTCGCACGGGCATTTTGCGAACTTGTCCATAGTCATCCCAATTATCTGTGCTGGTTTATTACAGCAGCAAGCGCTTCTTCGCTTCTCGGTGGGCTGGCATTATAGAGAACATTGCCGCTTGCATCAAGCATTATCATTCGCGGAATACTTTCCACATTGTATTTGCTTGCCTGATCCTTGCTCGTATCGAGATCTAATTTTTCGAAGGTGATGTCTCTGAATTTTGAAGTTGTTGCGTCAAACACGGGCGCAAATGTTTTACAAGCCCCTCACCAATCGGCGTAGAACTCGATTATCTTTTTGACTTTTGCGGTTGCGACGATGGGCGTCGATGATGCGGATGTTGCCGTGTGAGAAGGTGTCGCTGTGGCAACAGAAGATGAAGAACTGCCTGAATACTTTGCTTTAGAAAGCTGATCGAATCCTGATTGCGCCATGCCTCTCAATCGAGCGTCGCCGTTCTGTGTCACCCAGAGATATTCCGCCTTCGCGCCTTCGATATGACCAAGCGCCTGCTTGCACAGTGCCAGATAGTAGTGAACCATGGCGTTTGTTGGGTAGGCTTGCTTGTAGATTTCGAATTCTGCGTTAGCCTGACTGTATTTGCCTGCCGTGTAATCGGCAACCGCTTGTTGGAAGCTTACGGGCGCCGCCTCTGAGCATTGATTTGAAAGTGTCGCAACCACGGCAACTAACAGCAATGAGCCACTGGCAAGTTTTCTCACACTGTTTCCTCCTGAAGCACGGCTATTATTTGATAAGTTAGCATTTCACTTGAGTTCAATTCTATTCCGAAACCAGTTTGAACAATCGGAACTAAAACCCCGAGCCCATGCTCTTATTGACGGATGACAAAAAGTATGACAAACTGGCATACAGAGAGGGATGATGTTATGCCTGCAACCAGAGAAAGAAAGACTAAGTTCACGGCTAGCGTAAACGAAAGTGTGGTCGCAAGAGTCGACGAACACGTAGTAAAACTCAAAGTGACTCGCAGTGACATCGTCGAAGAAGCAATGGAAATGTGGCTGCGAAGTAAAACTGAGGAGGAAGAAGAGCGTTATTTCACCGCTGCCGCCGCTGAAATGAACGCAGACGCAAAGGCTTGGAATGCCTTAACGAGCCGCTCTGCTAAGAATACCTGGAAACGCTAATGAAGGAATCAGCAGGTGTTGCTCCTGCGTTTCCCCGCCGCGGGGAAGTGTGGTTGCTGAATGTAAATCCAATCACACCGGGCGATCCGCATTTACCTAGACCGGTTGTAATAGTCTCGACAAACCCACGCAATCGTAATTGGGATAGTGTCATTGTTGTGCCATTGAGTACAGGATTGCAGCAGCCCAATGCGAACTTCCACAAACCGATTCCAGCCGGTCAGGGTGGTATAAATTTGGACTCGCACGCTAGATGCGATCTAGTCAGTAATTTAGAAAAGACTTGTCTGGATTTGGCCAGGGGCCCTCTTGGTAGCGCTCTTTCGGATTTACACATGTGGGAAATAGTGAAGGGAATTCGCGCGTCTGTTGGAGACACAAACTAGTTGTGCGAAGCTTATGCTCCGCTGTCGGGGCAGCTTTTAGAGCCTGGTGCAAGGTGGAAGACTGGCGAGAGCTAGAAAACTACGTGGTAAAAGTGCGGCATGAGAAAATTGATTCTGAACTTGGCATTGTCTCTTGATGGGTTTATCGAAGGTCCAAATGGCGAGTATGACTGGTGTTTTACCGACCAGGACTATGGGCTTTCTGATTTCCTGGACGGTATCGATGCTTTGTTAATGGGTCGAAAGTCATACGAAACGTTACAAGCGTCAGGCACAGACCCGTTTTCTGCAAAGCGTAAGTATATCGTTTCGACCAAACTGGCTTTGACTAATTCGAGTGAGATGATCATTGGCGGCGACTTTGTAACAGCTATTCGTCGATTGAAAGAGGAAAGAGGTAAAGACATTTGGCTATTTGGCGGTGCTCAACTCACTGATGCATTGTTGAAGGAGAAGCTCGTTGACGAGTTTCAAATCGCAATTCATCCGTTACTCTTGGGGGCAGGCACTCGATTGTTTCAGAAGCTAGATAGCCGGTTGAGTCTGGAGCTGGCTGATTGCAAGCAGTATGGTAGCGGTCTTGTTCAACTTTTCTATCGGACTAAATATTAGGCAGGTCGGAGGCGTGATACTTTGTGTCATCAAAGCGCACGCGCACTAATAGGCGATCACCGCAGAATATATGAGTTGTTCTCCAACAGATTATTGTGTTCGTTTGCCTGTAACAACAGTCGTTGTAGTCGTTGAGAATTCGCCGTTTGGAGTTGGTTTGACCGTGGCTGTATCCGGGTTAGATGTCGAACTAGATGCCACGCTGCTGCTGTTGCTCCGCGCGGCGGCATAGGCTTCCACCTGTGATTGATATTTTCGGAATGGCGGCCACCATGTTTTCTGGTGATGCGCTTTGAATTCGTCGGCGACTTGTTGTGCACTCCAGTGTAAGTCGACCATGCGATGCGCGGCTATGTAGACACCGGTGCGGTCCATATTTACTTCGCACGAGGTGTATACCGGCTGCATTTTGGGATTGTTTACGATTGCTCGAAATTGGTCCATCTGTTCGAATGTGGGAACCTTGAAGACGCCTGTTTTGATGACGCACCAGTTCATGCCGAGCTTCTTGCAGAGCCTTTCTTTCTGCTTTTGCGGATTGGTGCGCAGGGAAACGATCGTTTTGAAGCCTTTGTCGTGCAGCGTTTCAATCTGTTTCACCTTTGGATCCATGCCGCGCCACAGTGTTGGTGTTATCTGCTCCATTGGGGTGTGGACAAAGGGTGCATACAGAAATGCAAACTGCAAAGTCAGATTATGAATGTCCAAAGTTTCCACCTCGCGAAAGACTGTCAGCTTGACGAAGCAGGCGTCCAGAAAGTTGCAGGCACTCAGATTTGCGTAGAAGGTTGCGAGGAGCGTTTATTGGATGGTTTCTCCGCAACCTGCGATGGTTCGTGACCGAATTGCCAGGCGCATCCTGCCAGCACTCTTAATGGAAGCATATAACGAGTTCCCTGGAATGGGCTACCCAGGTTGGTGGGATAACGTTGGTTGAGAAGATTTTCTATGCGCACGTCGAATGAGGCCGGGAGGAATCGATATTGTTTTCGCAGTGCTAGAGACGTGTTGTAGCCCGCGCTCAACCCCAGGTTTGTTATCACTGGTGTACGGGACGGGTGCGGACCGTAGATGGCGACATCGCGTCCATCCTGCAGTCCCGTGCTGACTTGTGCGTCGCCCAACACCCACCAGTTCGCTCTGCCCTTATATCCCAAACCTGCAGTGCCCTGGAAGCGGCGGTCGTGGTCGGGATACTGAGCTAAAGGTGGCTCTGGGAAATCATAGAAGCCTCCCGAGACTCCGTGCGTTCCGCGCAAATAAGCTGCTTGTACAGTGCTAGAAAGGAATCCATTCAAACCGTAGCCGTCGCGTTTTGGTTTCAAGTCGATGCGAGTTTCAACACCGTACGCTTCTTGCGCGCTGTTAGTGAGGCGATTGTAGATTGGTAAGTTTCCGATAACGCCGGAATCGCCAAAATTTCGCAAGTATTTATAGAAGAGGTTCGTTCTTGTTACAAACCTTGGTCCGACTTGTTGCTCGATACTGAAGTCTACCAGCTTTCCACGGGTTGCCTGTAGGGGGCGTGGCGTGCCCGGATAAATACCGTTCACCGGGTCGACTCCGGTCACCAGAAATGGCGCGATAAAAGTGTCGACCGGAGTTGGTGTGAAAATGTCCGAGTAAGAGGCTCGTACCACTGTATTTTTAGTGACTACGAAAGAAGCTCCGTATCTGCCGCTTGCCTGTGCGTCAGTAACGCGCTGAGTCTGGTATGGTTTTAGGCTGAAAGGCTGAACGTCGGGCACAGAAGCGACCTGTTCCGCAAGTGCCATGCTGTTGCCGAAGACGCTGTGCTGTAAGTCAAAGCGCACACCGCCGTCGAGGGTTAGTCGTTTCCAGAATCCGGTTTTGGGTGTCCATTTATCTTGCAGATAGGCGCTCTGTAGCCAGCGGAACCCGGTAAATGTGCTGCCTTTGAATTGCGGTCCGTCGGGGGTTCCAGTAAATGGGCTGATCACTGCGCCGAATGGCAGCGGATTCAAATTGACCTGTGATGCTCCGACGTAGTCGCCCGCTGCCTGCAACTGGCTGACCTGGTCAGCTGCTTCTGCACTTGCGGCCAGGGAGCCTGGCAAGTCTGCATTGAAATATGTGGCACCAAACTTGGTGCGCACCGGGCGAATTTCTGTTAAAAAGCCGGTTTTTAAGTGGTGGGTTTTGTGAACGACTTTTGAAATGTCTCCCTGCGCCGAGAAAATATAATTGAACCTTCGCGCCGTCGCGGCAAGAGACCAGATTGGCTGCTCTGCATTGATTACGGGGGCAGGGTCGAAGGCAGGGCTGGATTTGAAGCTTTCTGAGTAAAAGCCGTTTAGCAAGTGCAGATTTAGTTCGTCGAAGAATTTCTCCCCTTTTCTTTTCCAGCTGGCGATGAAGTAGTCTTGTCGATCTTGTTGGAAACCACGCACACCGCTGTTTCGGGAGAATTTTGAAAGAGGCGATTGTAAAAAGCTTTCGTTGATTGCCAGGTCAAATTTAAATGTATCTTTTGGGGTGGCTTTCCAAACGAGGCTGGAGAGGGTATTAATATCGGCTCCAGCATTGCCTACGAAATCTTTGGTTCCGGGTGCCAGTCGCAGCGAGGTACCGCGAAATTGTCCGGATGAGCTGAAACGTAAGTTGTAGAGCTTGCTGTCGGGGTTCTGGCTGAAGGCACCGCTTGTGTTGTAGTAAATGCTTCCCGCGAGCGGACCGCCGATTTGCTGGCCGATTAAGAAGTTTGGTTTAGTATCGATCGGCAATGATTTCATTCGAGCGATAGCGCCGAGAGGACCGCCACCGTCACTGGCTTCGTAACCACCTATGTCGACTTTCATGTTCTGAAGAGAACGCGGGCTGACCGGTTGGCTTTGCTGCAATACTCCTGCTGCTTCTGGAATTACCACGCCGTCCAATTCATAGTTGATGGCGTTGTGTTCACCACGGGTGATGACATTGCCGTAGCTGTCGTTCATGATGCCAGGCGTGCTTTCAATCAGCTGTCGCAAGTCATTTCCAGACTTGTATTCATAGATATAGCGGTGATCGATATTAGTGGTGGCACCGATTGATTCGGGGTGGATCAGTGTGCGCTTACCCGTGATGCGAAGTGTTTCCACCGGCTCCAGGTCTTCCATGGCAATGTCGAGTATCTTCGACTCACCCGGGGCAATGGCAATTTTCTGATTCGTGGAAAGCATCTCAGCAGCTGAGATTGTGAAGTCGTACTCCCCTGGCTCTACGTCAGGGAAGGTGTAAGTACCATCAGCTCTGCTTTCTGTGTGGTAGCGTTTGTGTTCTTCGCCAATTTTCGACAAGACAACACGTGCATCTTTAATGACATGTTCTTTGGTTTGATCCGTGATCTTTCCATTGAGAGCCCCCGCCTTCTGACTGGTTTTCGCTGGCTCAGCATTAACAGATTGGGCTAGAAACGTAGATCCGGCACTGGAATTTAAAAGTTTCGCGTTCAGACTTTTAGACGATTGTGACTTCAGACCATCGCTTGAGTTCTTAATTTCGATTGGCGGACTGAGCGGAATGGAATCTTCCGCCAGTGCTGCGCTGCCGATTGTAGTGCTGGCGAAAATCGATAGACTTAGGGCCAGTTGGCGGTTTATAGACATGGGTTCCCTTGGTTATGGTCTTGGCAGGGTTTGACTCTGCGGCAAAATTGTAAATGGAAACCGTTTTCATTTTCAATTCTTGATAACGCTTGCCTATACTTTTTATGCGGGATTTATATAGCTTTCCCACTACCCGGGTTCAGTGTTCTTAGATATGATGGATTTAAGTGTTCGCACGCACCACTTCGCGAGCACGGTCAGGAGTTGATACGATGTACGACGCTCCGCACGGTATCCTATTGTCCTATCCCGCTCGCAAGGTCGTGCGCAGCCGGAGCGGAAGCATGCTGGTTCTGATTGTTGCAACAATGGGAATTATTGTTGCGCTTATATTTTTTGGACTCAACTATGTGCGCTTGCTTGGTAGCAACGCTGAACAGAAGAAAGCAATCGAGTCTGCTGCTCTTGCGGCAGCCAGTGATCTTGCCGGTCTTGTAGTAAATACTGATGAGTTCGGTTTCGTTTCTCTTTCTGATGCCGCTCCCGTTGGCACCAGTACTAGTGCCCCCGACCAACTCTCTATGCCGGTACACGGAATCAATACAATCATTGGAACCGCTCGTCTCGACTTGATTATTGCTGATCAGCTTAATGACGAAACTATGCGGCAGTTTGCCATCCTCGACGCAAAGAATGCGAAAAAGGCCGCCAAAACTCTGGTCGATGCCCTGAATGCTGCTATTTTGCCGGGCGGCAAGGTAGTCGACAAGGATGGCAGGTGGCTGTATCCGTATGTCGACGCTATCAATGCTTATACCGCAAATGATATTCGCATGACCGGAGCTTCTTACTATGTGCCTAATTCCATGAAGCTTACCCTGGGCACTGTAACTGGTGGCATTGCGACAAACACTCCGGTGCCTCAGCCGGCGGCTTCAGCGCCTGTCGATCCTTCTCAGCAAGTAGAGGGCTTCTATCGTTCTGACATGAACATTAAGTATTTGAATACAGATTTTGTATTTGCTTCTGTTGGAAAGAACTCGGCACTAGCCGATCCCAAGCTTTTCGTGCCTGGTGGCGACCAGTCACTTCCTTACTGCATACCGGCAATTGTCAAAGCTGAAGCCAATCAGTTCATTTCTACTACGATGAATGGCGATCAGGTTCATGCCGAGTCCTGTGCCGTTCCCTCCAGCTTGTACGATCCTTTGCCGGCGCCTGGGTCTCTTTCATTGAGTTTCCCTGACGGACCCGTGCCTGAAATCAAAAAGTTCGCCGACATTCTTACCAATGCTCAGCTCAACGATGTGAGCAGACCGTCTACTTTGCTTACTCCCATCAACGGCGATTTCCCCTGGGATAGCGGCTCCATGATGTCGGCCAGTCAGTGGCCTCTTGATGCTGCAATCAGCCCGCCGATCGGAGTCGTCTGGAGAGCGGCATTTTATGATTGGATTCGTCGAGCCGGCTGTAAAGCTAAGATTGACCAGGTGCTGGCGGTGCCCAATGCTCCCCTCGCCTCGCCGAATCCTGCTACGGTTGTGTTTGCTCCTGTCACTACTGCCGGTGGCACTACCGGAACTCCGTTGGGACCGGTGCCGGCCGGCATCATTCATGTATTCAAGTTTGATTCTTCTGGCTCTGTACTGTACAAGAGCGCACCACTTAAGCCCTATCCTTACTCTGTTTCAAGTAACAAGCAATTGTACGCCGAGTCTCTTGGTGCTATCAAGAACAGCAGCGTGCCTTTGTTCAGCATCACCCCGCCGTTGCTGCCTGACTTGAAGGGCGTGAAGAACGTGCCTGGTCAACTGGATTTTACCAATACCTGGGATGTCTATATTCGTGACGAAGTGCGCCAGCCTGGTACCAATCTCGGTGGCAAGCACGGCGGCGAGCCACTCGATAATAATCAGGTGGCGATGGATGTTGGTGATGTCTTGCGTGCTAACCGGCGTGCTCCTGTGACAGCGCAGACCACAGTCGGCATGACCGATACATCGAAGCTACCCTTCGGACTGGAGCTTGACTTGAATTGAAAAGCTATAAATTGACCCGTCTAATTCTCACTTTCGTAAGCATTTCATTTTGTCTGCAAGGCGATGGTTGCGGCGGAGGTTATGGCGGCAACGGCGGCAACGGCGGCTCAGGCGGTACCTCGGGAACATCTGGGACCGGCAGCACTGGTGGGCCGGGCGGTACAGGCACGACGGGCGGCACCAGTGGCACAGGTGGTGCTGCCGGTAATGGGCTTCCCGTGCATGGAGCCGGGTCTATTCCTTTGCTGGGTGCGCAGTCAGACTTTAACGAAACTATGACGCCAAGCACCACTTATCGGGCTTTTAAAATTGGACCATCGGCAGTGCGTCCGAGCTACACTACCAACGGCACTGCCATCGACATTCGCTTTCGTCGGCAGGTCAGCGCCAAGGCTTATGCCGCTACTTTAGGTTTTGATACGGGCTACGTGGCCGAATTCGAGCAGTAATCTTTCTAACGAAATTAAGCACATCAGCTGGTTCCAGGAAATTTATGTAACTGGCGATCATTATGTACTCGAATACTGGAATGTTCATCGTCACGTCAATACAAAGGTGGAAGAGTGTGCCGATCAGCAATACGAGATAACGTGTTTTTTTCCACCACACCAGGGTGAATAGAGCCAGTTCGATCAGGAGAGTCAGCCAGCAGAGAATCTGGTAGACCCAGAGATGGTCGAAGAGTATGGGAAAAGGCAATCTGCTGAAGTCGGTTAGTCGACTGCAATTGTATAAAGCCGTTCCATCCAGCCATTGTGAGTGAACTATCTTAGTGAAGAATGTTTGTGCATAGACGCCGGCAAGTTGCAGCTGCAAGAGGCGTTGTGCCCACGGACTGCCTGAGACAAGGTTGAGAGGCGTTGTATTAGAGGAGCGCAGGCGCATTCGGTCAACTGAATAGAGCGCGCCCGCTTCTGAAAAGATAAGCAAGAGTGCTTCCAACCGCAGCAGTGTATCGCCTGAATTCATGATGCAAGCCATGCGCTGATCGAATGAACAGAGGCAGATAAAGACTACGAAGGCACTAAACCTGGTGAACAGTCCAAGTGTCAGACAAGTTGCAGATAGCATCAACGCGGCATAAACAGCCAGGGCTACTGTGTCAGAGCTCGGAAACAGGAAAAATATGCTGAAGCGCGCCTCGGACATTTCCCAGTCGTGAATTGTCTGCGTTGAAATCACTGGGTGGGAGCCGAACCAGGTGAGAAGGTCTGGGGTGAGCAAAAGCCCTGTGATCAGCACTAGCAGCCCGTATGCGATGCGAAAAAGGCAAACTGGTGCGGGTGAAGCTGGTGCGAACCAGAAATTTTTCAAAGATGACGCAAGTGTTCCTGACCTCAATTCTGCGTGCTCCCGTCATTGACAAGATCATCTGGTTGAATCGGAAAAGTAAAGTATTTGTGCGATTTGTAAGTCGTCGACGGCTCTGGCAGTGGGTCGGTTGTAGGCGGCGGAATGTCTGACCAGAACCGAACCAGCCCGACTTTCACAGGTCTGATGCCTGTTTCCGTATAAACTTGTCTGGCTATATATCGTGCCAGATCCGGCCATAGAACCGCATCGCTTGGTTCATTGGCGATATCGTTGTAGAGCTTTCGAAATCGTTCTTTCGGCATTTTGCGCAGGAAATCGAATCGTTCTATGCGCGGGTAGGTCCAGAATATTGTCTTGCCGTTTTCGAGTTGCACCTCACCCTCGAGATAGAGGTTAAAGTTGCGCGGTGGGGCGAAGACAGTGTAGTACTGCCAGAGTCCGGTGTATTCCAGGATATTCCAAAATGGCGCCAGAAGTGTTTTTCGCCAGGGCGATGGTGGGCAGAGAAAAAGTGCGCCAGTATAGAGGTAAAAGAAGATAAAAGCGCTGATTAGTGGAATTCTGATGGCTTCCCAATAATCTTCTATTCTCGATTTTGTCTGTGCTTTGATTGTAGTTTTCCAGTTTCTCAGTCAAGGCAGACGAGTTGGTACCCTACACCGTATACGGTGCTAAGAGTTTCTTTCAGTCCTACCGATTCCAGCTGCTGTCTGAGTCGTTTGACCGCTGTTCTGACTGTATCGGTACCGGCTGTCGCATCTGCGGACCAGACGCGGTTTACTAGAGTTTCGGCGGGAAACACCTGATTGGGATGGCGCATGAAAAATTCGAGCAAAGCAAAATCTCTCGGGTAGAGTTTCAGTTCTTTGTCACGCACCATGAATTTGCGTGAGGATGTGTCGAGCCTCAACTCACCGCGCACGATGAGATTGCCGGTCACAGCCTCCGGTCGTCGCAAGATGGCGCGCACACGAGCTGACAGTTCTTTCAAATCGAAGGGTTTAGTTAAATAATCGTCTGCCCCAGAGTCCAGACCTTTTTCTTTGTCGTCTATATGCGTCTTGCCGGTGAGCATAAGTATCGGGGTCTGCAGACCTGTGCGCCGCATTTTGCCGCAAATGTCCACTCCTTGTAAATCAGGGAGTGTCCAGTCCAAAATGATCAAGTCATACTTGTAAGTTGTCAGAAAATCTTCGCCGTCTCTACCAGTGAAAACGGTCTCTATAGTGTGTCCCTGTGATTCGAGCCAGTCCTTCACGACTCCGCAGAGGGCGACATCATCATCAACCATAATTATCTTGGCCACGGGTGAAAGTCCTGTATTACCGGATCTGACTTCCGAGTATATCGCAGGTTCGTCAGTTTGTTAGGACTGCACAGCGGGCAGTTTAATCCAGAAAGTGCTGCCGGTGGCGCCGTCACTTTCCACGCCTATCTGACCATTGTGGCTTTCGACAATCGCTTTGCAAATCGCCAGTCCGAGTCCGCTTCCCATCGAGCGCTTACCGTCGCTGACTGCCACCTGCTGGAATTTCTCGAAAATACTGTCTTGAAATTCTTTGGGAATGCCTCGGCCCTCGTCTTTCACGAACATTGAAACGTGACCATTGGATGCCGAAGACGATACGTAGACGTTTCCGCCAACAGGCGAGAACTTGACTGCATTTGAAATCAGATTTACGAGTACCTGCACGAGCCGGTCTGAGTCGGCTGTGATTGCTGCTCCGGGGCTGTCGACGTGCAGGGAAACTCCCTTTTGCTCGGCATAGCTTTTCACGGAACCCACAGATGATTCGATGATTTCGTGTACATCACACGGTTCCAGCTCCATTGTCAATTTGCCTGCTTCCAGTTTTTCCAGGTCGAGCAGATCGCTGACCAGGTTGATCAGGCGTTCTACGTTTCGCTGTGCGTCGACGACGCGTTTCGTGCCGCCTTCGTTGATCGGTCCATAGATGCCTTCTTGAATCAGCGTCAGAGTGCCGCCTATAGACGTCAACGGAGTGCGCAGGTCGTGGCTGATCATAGCGATAAACTCTTGTTTCAACTTTTCGATTTCGCGACGCTCGGTAATGTCTTTGATGTGAATTAAAAGTCTGTTGCCTTCGAATCCCTTGTACTCAGCAGTAGTGAGCTCGACAGGAAAAGTTTCGCCGTTGCTTTTCTTGCCGATTTGTTCAAGGGTTTTGCCGGCCTGTAGATCTTTTACGGAACTATCCTCTTCTTCAAATAATTTGCTGACAGGCTGATTGATCATATCTTCAGCAGAAACCAGAAACATTTCACTGGTCATTCTGTTTATCGACTCGACCTTGCCGCTGGAGTCGGTTGTCACGACGCCGACCGGAAGGTTCTCGATGACAGAGCGAATGCGTTCTTCGTTAGCTCGAATCAAATTCTCTTCGCGCTTCCTTTCAGAAATGTCATGTACGACGCTGAACCACATTTCTTCTTTGGTTGACCATTGCGCCGACCAGATGGCAAAAATGGTGCTTTGATCCTTTCTCACCAATTGCAGTTCATAGGGGGCGCTGTTGGTGGCTCTAACGACTGAATCGAGATATGTTTTCAATCCGTTGCGATATTCTTCTGCAACGAAAAGGATGTAGCGCTGTCCAATCAGTTCGTCTACGCCATAGCCGAGCATGTTTTCGACAGCCGGATTGACTTTGAAAATGCGCGCGTCTTTGCTGATCGAACAGATCAGGTCGGTGGCATTTTCGACGATCGCCCGTTCTTTCTGTGCGGCATCCTCCAGTGCTTGAGCGACTTCATGGAATTGTCGATCGAGTTTAGCAATTTCGTCGTTGCCCTTCATGACCGGATGCAATTCCTGTCCTACTGCCAGTCGAAGACTGTTTTCGCTGACTCTTTTCAGGCGTCCCGTGATTCCGCCCGTAAAGATGAACAGGAAGAGAAATGCAATGCCGATGTTGAATGCAGCCAACACCACGATCAGTGTTGAAGCTGTTTGACGTGCGCGTGCTTCTTGCGCTGAGATGTCCGTCTCCATCTCAGTGTAATACTTGAGCAATGCCGCTTCTCTTGCTACCGTCTGTTCGCCCAGGGCGTGCAGCTTTGCCAGCCACTGGTATTGCTCGCCCGAGTTTTGTCCGAATGCGCACATGCGCACTTTTTCCATCATCATCAGACCGGTTTTGCAATATCTGTCGATGTCGTCTAGAGCCTGGGTTGCAGTTGGGTCGTCTTTAACCAGTTTTCGCAAGACAATGCATTCTTGTTTGACCATGCGTGGCTGGTTGTAATATTCCTTCTGAAACTGCGGGTTTTGTTCTGATTGCTCAGCGGTTTCGCCAGACAGCCATCCGTGCTGTACGACGCGCGTCAAGCCTACTGTCGTCTGGTTGAAGAGGTGGGTCAGATTGTTTAAGTGCGAAATGATTTCGCGCACCCGTTCTTCGCGTTCAAGTTGCTCACCGGCATGATTGAGCATTTGCGAGAGTGTGTAGACGAAGGCAAGCTCGAACGCTAGCATGAGAGTGACGGCGATAGTGCCTTTGTGGGCTAGCGATAGTCTGAGGCGCACTTAGTCTGTTCCAGGTGATGTGGACACAATTATAGCGGAGGATTGTCACCCGTAGCGGTGTGGCGACAGAGCTTCATTGCAGCCGATGGTTGAGCATATGGACATTGAAGAATCGACTTTGCACCTCATATGGTGTCAGATGCCTCGGTGTTTTGCCCTGATCGGTGCTCAATTGTCTTTCCAGCAGACTCGATTTGGCAGTGGTGAATTTGAGTAACTGAAAGAAAATAGCAAAGGTATTGTGGCGCTGGCGTGACAAAGCGAAGTAGAATTGCTTAGCTCGCCGTTCAGTATCACTTCTCGTATTTAGCTGAAAAAATGGAATATCAAGAACTCGGACCTTTATCTCAACAGTCTCGTTTCAGTCGTCGATTTGCCGGAGTGCCCATGATTTGCGGGGCTCTGATTTGCAGCTTACTAATGGTGGTGCAGCCTGCATTTTCATTATCGGGGGAGGCGGTTGAAACTGCCAATCAAGCTTTCTGGAAGCGTGACTATAAGAGCGCTAAGGAATTAGTGAGCAAATTGTTGCTCGACCAGACTCTGGCATCGCCAGATAAGGCTCGCTGTCTGGTCAATCGGTCAATATGTGAGGCTCAGCTCGATGAGTGGGAGGAGGCTAGAAAAGATTCGGCAGAGGCCTTGAAATTGGCCGCACCGCAGTCGCTGACGGAGGCTGACGCTGCCATGGTGCAGGCGCGACTGTTCTTGCTTGATGAAAAAATAGACAAAGCCCGTGTCATGTATGAGAGAGCTATTTCCATTATTTCGACTTTGCAAGGTAAGTGGAATGCCGATTTGGCGCCGTTTTACGAGGGACTTGCGGCTTGCGATTTGATCGAGAAAAACTATCAGAGTGCGGAAAAATATTACAAAGAAGTAGCGCAATTAGATTTACTCAAGTATGGACCGGATGATACGCATCTGGCATGGGCTCTTATGAGTCTGGCTTCTGTAGAACGACGTCTGAACCGCATCGAATTGGCTGGTACTCTATTCAAGAAAGTTTTCTGGAATTTCCGTCATCAAAACGAAGAGCGAATTCTCAGCGAGTTCAAAGATTATCCCAATCAAGACGAACTGGTAAAGTCGCTCCGTCATCATATGTATGGAACACTGGGCGGCTACAATAATCGCAATTGTGGTCTTGATTTTATTAAAAGCGGCATACCTTCTGATGTCCTGGCGGCGCCACCATCGGTGCGAGAGAAGACTTTCGATAACTGGTTCAAAGAACGAGTTGGTCGTGAAAGAGCGCCTGGCTTTGCTTATTTCAATCCGACTGTACCGTTGAAAGGCCTTATCGTCGCTGTACATGGGCTCGGGTTGCACAGCGGCGCCTACAATGCGTTCGGTGAACGTATTCAGAAAGAAGGATACGGACTTGTCTCATTTGATGTGCGCGGTTTCGGTTCTTATCGAAACGATGAAGTGACGCAGAAGCTTGATTTGCTGGCAGCCGTGTCTGACATTCAGAGGATATTGCGCGAGATGCGCAGTGATTATCCGGATATTCCCCTTATTCTGCTCGGTGAGTCGATGGGCGGTGCTATTGCTTTGCGCATCGCCTCCGAGTCTCCCAATTTGATTGACGCAGTGATAAGCTCCGTTCCTTCCGGCTCTCGATATCAAGCCAGAAGAACTGCCTTCAAAGTAGCGCTTAAATTTCTCAATCAGAAGCACGAGCAGTTTGACGTCGGTAGCGCCGTCGTCAAGCAGGCTACTGCCGATATGGATTTGCGTGACATGTGGGAAGGTGATTCTCAAATGCGCATGAAGCTCTCACCAAGCGAGTTGCTAAACTTCCAGAGTTTCATGAGTGACAACGTCAAAGCGGCAACCAAGATCAGCAAAACTCCTGTGATTATTTTTCAGGGTTTCAGCGACAACCTTGTGAAACCGATGGGTACCCTGGCTATTTATCAGGCGATTCCCAATAAAGATAAGGACATGATTTTCATTGGCAGAGCCGAACACTTGATTTTCGAGGAAGGGCAGTTCGATGAAGTAATCTTCAAAGGCGTTCTGGAGTGGATTAATCGGCATGCAGTGCCGCATTTGGCGACTAAGTCCCAACCTGGCAAATGATTTGTTGCAGACCGGGAGTGGTGCATCTTTAAAAGTGCTCTGCCATCGCCCCTGATACCGAAGCTGAACGGAGGTGCTGCAATCAAGTTACAATTAGCGAAAGGCTAAATGGAATTTCGATGCGCGGCTCACGGTTTTACTTGTTCTGTATGTGCCTCCTTCAGTCATTGGCAGCGGGGTTCGGCGCTGCCCGAGCCGCTGACGTCTCACAGGATGCCAAGCCAAGCTCGATTCGTCTCACCGGTGGCGTCGTGCACAGTGAACGTTTGACGCCTGTTCCAGTAGCATCGATGCCCGGAAAAACTTTCAACCTGGCAGCTGCTTTTGGGCCGAACACAAGTAAGGCTCCTGCCAAGAAGTTTGCCGTTCCGAACTGGCTGGCGGGTACATGGGAGCGAACTCAGTCGACTGAAGTCAGTCGCGTCAATCTGGCAACCAACACTCATGCTGAAACAACGGGTACTTCAGTCGCCCGGGTCACGGATAAATTCGGCACGTATAAAGACGCTCAAGGAAGAGTCTGGCAACTATTTGACCCTCGAAAGGCCACAGGGCAAATCGATAGAGGCAATTTCATGGATTATCACCGAGTTTCGACTTACGATTTAATCAGCCGGGGAGACAAGGTGGCTATCGTCGAAGTGACCGCTTTACACCTGGTTGTCAACAAAAAGACTCAGAAAATTATTTCCACTTTTCAGGACGAAGAATTAAACACTTATACGCAGGTATCTGACGGGCAGCTGCGCACAGACAGCTCGGTCAAGGTTTTTGATGCACATGGCAAGCCGATTTATCTGACGCGCTCGACTTCGCTCGAATCGCGTCTGGCTCCTTTCAAAGGCTGAAATAGCGGCGTTTTCTGTGGTTTTTTGCAGTGTTGATGACAAGCTCTGATTTAAATCACGGAAATTTCGCTGCACGTGAGTGATTGGGGGTGTAAGCGGGTAATAATTAGATATGCGATGGACCGCTCAATGTCGGGGCGGGATTGATTGTCTACGACCCATTGTCGCAGGAGATATTATTGCTGCCGCAGGGCAGGTATTTATCACCTGATCTTGTTTTCTAGCTCCGGGAAGGAAATTCAACTGCCGTGCCATTCGATTTCTTAAAACCAAAACCCAAGTCTACTGTCACTCGATATCCAACTGACTTTTTGCTAGGAGACCTGCTCGTCAAAGCAGGACTGGTTTCCCAGCAGCAGCTGGACGAGGCGGTGAAGCTGGCTGGCAGCAAGAACGTTCACGTCGGGCAGATGTTGATCAATTTCCGCTATATCTCGCCAAGAGATTTGCAGGCGGCAGTGGACGCTCAATCGATGTTGCGAGACAGAACCATCGACCAGCATCTTGCTGCTGGTTGTTTGAAAATTGCTTGCAAGACAGGCATGACATTTGCAGAAGTTGTGCGAGACCAGCATGCCGGGACAGGCGAGGGTTCGTCAAACAAGCTGGGCGAGCTTCTCTCCGAAGCCGGCCTGGTCACCAAAGAGCAGCTCGCTAAGTCGATGGGACGCAGCCAGGCAACTGGCTTGCCGCTCGGTCGAATATTGGTTTTGAATGGTGCGCTCCCTGAAACGATTTTGACGATGGCTCTGGAAATCCAGGTTCGCATCCGTGACGGCATGATGTCTCGCGAAGAAGCGATCAATGCTCTGCGCACGGCCGGCGGTGGAGAGGAAGGGACTGACCAACAGCATCACGTGGACGAGACGTTGCGCATGTCGCTCATGCAGCCTCGCAAAAAGGGTGTACGGCTGGGTGAATTGATGGTCATGGCCGGTCTACTGAACGAGACCGACGTGATGAATGCACTCGAATTGGGTCTGGTGAACAATCAACAGATCGGACAGGTGCTGGTCGAGCAAGGTTACGTCTCTGATGAACTGCTTGGCGCCGCCTTAGAATTGCAGCGGCGTATCGATGAAGACAAGTTGTCTCCACAAGATGCTGCCGATGCGTTAAAGCAGATCAAAGCGACCGGTCAGGATGTTTCGACTGTGCTCGAAACTATAGATGAACAGGTGGCAGAGGCTGAATCCAAACAGATTGTTTCTTTCGACAAAATGCTTATGCTGGCGCGCGTTGTTACTCAAGATGATATTGATAATGCGCTGGAAAAGTCGGCTAAAAACGCGCAGCTTCTGGCCAAAGTTTTGCATATGACAGGTTACATTGATGAATTGACAATGCAATGTGTTTTGCAGTGTTACACCATGATGTCTAATGGTTTCCTCACCCAGGACGATGCCATTGTCACGCTCGACTACTGTCTGAACAGGCAGGAAAAGATCAGCTTTGCCGAGGCTCTTGCTCACATAGGTTGGAACGCCACTATGCCGATGCAGGTGCAGGGCGCTACCTCTGTCGATATCTCGCAAGTGAAGTTGGGTCTGTTTGGCACCAAGGTTGATACCGTTGAAACGAAAGAAAGAGGCTATTCCCTTGAAGAGTTAGATGCAATCGGCACACCGGCCGCTGCACCTCAGGCTGAAACGGTTAAAGAAGTTTATAGCGAAGTCGCGGAAGATTCGTCGCCGGTTGCTGCACCACCAGAGCCACCACCGATGTTGGCATCTTTGCTTGACGAGATGCTGGATGATTCTGAAGAAGTTGCTTCAGAGCCTGCAGCGTCTAGTGAATTTACCGGTTCGGAATTCGTTCCGGAAGAATTCGTCGCAGAGGAATTTGTATTTGAAGAGTCCGGTGCTGAGCAGATTGATCTCTCCGAAGTGATTAAGACTGCCGATGAAGCAGAGGAAGCTGTCAGCTTGATTGATGCCTTCCTGGACGACGACGACTCAATGATTGAAGCAGCGGTACAGAAAGCAAATGACGTTGACCAGACGATGTCGCTTGAAGAAGTGGCGATTGCCGATTCTGAAAACGCTGAACTCGAGAGCGCCGTCCTTCTTGATGAGCTTGTCGACGGTGTCGCTGGTGCTGTCGATGAGGCTGCAGAACCTTTTGAAGTCTCCGACGGAATCGAAGCAATGGCAGCTGAAGCGCTTGCTGTTGATGACGCTGGTGCTGAAGTCGTTGAGGAGACTTTCAGTGATGAAGTCGACACGTCGGCAGCTGAGGTTTCAGTTCCCGAGTCATCACTCGCTCATCTGGATGATGGACCGAGAGACGAAGTACCGTCCATGCTGGGCAGTCTTCTCGATGAAATCAGCGAAGAAATTGAATTGAAGGCGATGCTGTCGAAGTCGGTCAACGAAGAGGAATCTTTGGAAGCCGAACAGTCGCAAAGCCTGGAAGATGACAAGGCGGCAATTGAGTCTCTCGAAAACAAGGTCGTCGAGGCTGCGCAGGAACCGATCTCCGAAGAAGCCGTCGATGCATCGACTTCCTCGTACGATAATTTACCAGCCTTCTTTAAGGTGCTAGTCGATCAGGAAAAAGCAAAGGAATCAGACACCCAAAAAGTTCCGGCCGTCGATGAAGTGATCAATGCTCTCGACAGTGTTCTGGGCGGAGAATCTATTGAAGCGAAGGCTGCCGAGCCTGTTGCAAAAGAAGAGGCTCCGGTGAATGAGAACAAGCTCGTCTCACTCTCCGACTTGCGCGGTCTCTTCTCTGCCGACAAAGGCACTAATGGTGGTGGCAAAGATGTGGCTCGCGTCTCGCCTACTGATTCGACGTCTAGCTTGCTGGATAAGCTGTTGCCACCCGACCCGGAAAAGGATGTGGTCAAGAAAGCTGCGGGTGCGGAGACTTCGGCATTAGCAGAGTCCAGGGAGCAAGCAGAAGAAGCCGTCGCTGAAAGTCTACATCCGACATCTGCGGAGGACGCCCCCGCGCTGCAGACGACTGAGTCCGAGGTCGCACGACCTGAGATTGCAGAACCTGCGATCGCTGCTTCTGAGTCGTTCAACTCAGACATCATCACTTCTGACACGAGTGCCCAGGCAGCTGCTCAGCTTGTTGAAGTGGAGAAAGAAACACGAGCTGTTGTTGACGAGAAAATAGAAGAAGCATCAGAGCCTTCAGTGGCGGAAGAGTCACCTAAAGCCACTAAATCGGGAGTACCGAAGAAGTTCGATCTTCGTGCCGTTATGGACGATTTCGATGCGGCATCGACATTGTTCGACTCAGAGATGCTGACTGCGGTGCCCGACGACGGCGGCTTTGCCAGCGAGAGTCTCACAGCCACGACCGATGAAGTCGAGAGGATGGCAAGCGCAGACCGGGAATCTGTTACTGAGAAAGAACCAGTCCGATCTGCGGAAGAAGTTGAGCCGGATGCGATGACGCAGATGCTGAAAAATGTTGCTGCTGCTGCTCAGAGCAAGGCGGAAATCCGTTCCAAGCATGAACCGCTTTCGCTCGGTAGCCCTGACTCCGCTATGACCGAGACAGGCGACTTTGAGAGCTTGCCTGAAGTAAGTACCAGCTCTGGCGATTCAGACGTCGCTTATTCGTCTGTTTTGCAAGGCATTATTGGAGAGCAAGAGGCGAACGAACCGACCGAAGAAATCAGCCAGATTGACGATCTATTTAACGCAGAGACGACGAGCAAGGCTGCAGAAGCGTTGCAAGTTGCAGACAAGGAGACACCGAAGCTTGTCAGTGCTCAGGAATTACTGAGCCAGCTCGAGGATAGTATCTCGTTTGCTGAAACCGCTAAACCTGATCCAATCAAACCTCGTAGTGAAGCTGAGTCGATTGCGCTTAAATTGATCGAAGAGTTAGCGGAGAGCGTCAAATCTGACGAAGAAAGTTCTGTTGCTGCCGCTACAGAGAAGGATTCCGCTGCGCCGATTTCAGCAGTTACAGAGGCATCGACCGTAAAAGTCGAGACGACTCAAATCGTGGAAGAAGTAGTTGCAGCCGCTGCCGTTGTGGAACCCGTTACAGAAGTGGTGGCGGAACCAGCAGAGGCGGTAGCTGTAGCAGAAACAGCTGCACAGCCGGCGGCACAATCAGTCGCTGAATCGGTTAAGCACGATCTGGTCGACGACATCGAACCGTACTCTTTTGCAAAAGCAAAGTCTCAGCCCGATGCGGAAAAGGCGTCCGAAGCTCCACGAGAATTGGTTGCCGCTACCTCGCTCGCATCCTCTATATCTGATGATGATCATGAGGACGTCGACTCACTGTTTTCTTCCGTAAAACCAGCCAGCCAGCCTGTTCAGGCAGCTCCTGTAGTTAGCCCGGTTCTGGCTCCAGTGGCTGAGGTTGCACCACCCGTGGAGGCGCCTAAGCCAATTGCCGAGCCTGTGACTGCGGGAGGGTCGAGTTCACCATTCCAATCGATGGTTTCATCACCTTCTGCTCGAACCGGAGGAGAGTCTTCATCGAGCACGTCGGCACCTACATCAGCGTCGGAATCAGTCTTGACTCCAAGCGCTGGATCTACTTCAGTGGTGGCACCATCACCGGTGCCGAGTGTTGCACCGGAATCGACTCCGCAAGTGGTGACCGCTCCAGCTCCGGTTGTGGCAGCAGAGTCTGCGACTGCTTCGACTCCAGCTTCCGAACCTGTTCCAGCAGCAGCGCCAGCTCCGGCACCAGCTCCTGAACCGGCACCAGCACCAGTTCCAGCTCCTGAACCGGCACCGGCACCAGCTCCTGAACCGGCACCGGCACCAGTTCCCGCTCCAGCACCAGCTCCTGAACCAGTTCCAGCACCAGCTCCTGAACCGGCACCAGTTCCCGCTCCAACTCCTGAACCAGTTCCAGCACCAGCTCCTGAACCAGTTCCAGCACCAGCTCCTGAACCAGTTCCAGCACCAGCTCCAGCAGCAGCGCCAGCTCCAGCACCAGCTCCTGAACCGGCTCCAGCACAAGCACCGGCACCAGCACCAGTACCAGCACCAACTCCTGAACCAGTTCCAGCACCAGCACCAGCACCAGCACCAGCTCCGGCACCAGCTCCAGTTCCTGAACCAGTTCCAGCGCCAGCGCCAGCGCCAGCTCCAGTGCCGGCACCAGTTCCAGCACCAGCACCAGCACCAGCACCAGCTCCAGCACCAGCTCCAGCATCGGCATCACCCGCTGAAGTTGCGAAGGCCACATCAGCACCGTCCTTCTGGGCTGATGCCCTTGAAAAAGCCAATGTTGTTGAGGAGCCCGCCGCGCCTGCGAAATCTGAACCGGCTGCGAATCCAGCGGTTCTGCAATCGGTAATCATCGCGCAACTAGAAGCTCAGGTGCAGCAGGCGGAAGGCGCCGCAGCGGCTGGGGAAACTGGTACAACGATAGGTGCCAAGAATGATCTGAAGAGCGCCCTCGGGGAGGCTCTGGCACGACTGGCCGAAAGCTACTACGAGCAAGGCGACTACAATCAGGCGCAAAGCCTCTATGAACGCATTTTGTTGCTGAAGCAGAATCAGTTGGGCGCCAAGCACGAAGCTCTGGGGGCCGACCTGACGAATCTGGCGGGTGTTTTGTGCGTTCAGGGTAAGTTTGCTGAAGCCGAACCGTATGTGAAGCGAATTGCAGCCATTATCGAAGCGACAGAGCCGGTGGATACCATGAGACTGGCAGGTTGCTTGAACACTCTGGCGAGCGTGCTTTTCCAGCAGGGCAAATATACTGAATGCGAACCTTTGTTGGAACGATCATTGAAGTTGCGTCGTGATAAGTTGGGTGCCGAGCACGTTGATACCGCTGATACACTGCGCGACTATGCGAAGTTGTTACGCAAGCTTGGTCGCAATGCCGATGCCGAATTGATGTATGCACAGGCCAAAGCAATTCTCGCCAAACGTCCGAAGAGCGCTGCTCCTGCGGCTCCCAACGCCTGATCTCGAGTTTTGGATAGGCAGCTTGCTTCGTGATATGGCGGCTCGCTGGGCTGTGCGCAATTAGCTTGCGGCATGCCTTGTGGACCGCAGTGAACAATAGTATGCGCCACTGAATTAGTTTGACTCGATGCTCTCATGCTATTTCTGCATGTGATCAACGGTCCAGTTGCGGACACAGCATTGCCACACGTCAGTTTTATGGTTGCTGTATTCTCACAAGGACGAGGCACTATGGAACTAATCCTGCAGCTTGATACACAATCACAGTATCCGTTGTACCGACAACTTTCACAGTCCCTGAAAGATGCAATTGCAGACGGACGACTGTTACCCGGCTCAGTCATGCCCTCAGTGCGCTCGTTAGGCACATCGCTCGCTCTGTCGCGGTCAACGATTTTAAAAGCATACGACGAATTGCAAGTGCAAGGATATTTGGAATCCAGACCGGGACAAGGAACATTCGTTACGCAAAATCCGCCTGGGCTGCTCGATTTGACACCGCCTAAGACGCAATCGAAGGAAAGAAAAACTGTCTCTCTTTCGGATTACGGCAGTAAGCTGCTGGAGAATTGTCGCAGAGAACAGGAGATTGGTCAGACTCCCGATATCTTCAATCGCAATCCTTCTCAAAGCGAAGGTCCGCTTCCGATGGCTCTCTGGAAGCGCCTGGTTTCGCGATATTATGAGGACAGAAAGGACGAATTGATTGCCGCTTCTGAACAGTCTTTCGGTAACTTGCGCTTGAGAGAAGCGGCCGCAGGTTTTCTTGCACGTTCGCGCGCAATTCGTTGTGATGCCAGTCGCGTGGCGATTTTTGCCAGCCAGGAAAGTCGCTTTGATCTGATCTGTCGGTTGTTGCTCGACCCGGGTGACTGCGTTGCAGTGGAAAACCCCGGCTATTGGGCTGTTCGGCAGACGATCGAATCGAATGGTGGGAGGGTTATTGCTGTTCCCGTCGATAGTGAAGGAATTTGCGTTAGACAGTTGTATGAGCTGAAGGACCGGGTCAAGTTCGTTTACGTGACTCCGTCAGTTCTCGAACCAAGCGGAGCGCAGATGTCTCTGCAGAGGCGTCGTGAGCTGTTGACCTGGGCTAGCTCTACGGGCGCGTTGATCATTGAAGATGATTGCGATAGTGAGTACAGGCAAGCCACTACTTCACTGCCGGCCATCCAGGGGCTCGATGAAAATGATTCTGTAATCTATATGCGCTGTTTTGGAAAAGTGGTAGCACCCATGGTGCGATTCGGCTTTATGGTAGTGCCCGAGTGTCTGACAACGCTTGTCTCTTACGCCAAGCAAAAATTTGAAAATCAGTTGCCTGTTTGGGAGCAGCAAGCTCTGGCTGATTTCGTCAATCAAGGATTTTTGGAGAAGCAAATTAGAAATTCTCGTGACTTCTATCGCAAACGCAGCTACGCGGTAATATTTGCACTCACTCACTACATAGGGCGGAAAATCGAGGTCTCCAGAGTTAACAGTGGCACGTATGTGCAAGTAAGATTCAATACCGTTCTTTCGGATGATCAACTTTTGCAGAGTGCGCGCAAAGCCGAAATACCCATGGCGAGCACAAAATACTGTTATGTAAGCGACCCGGCGCCGGGGGAATTCGTTATTAGTTTCAGAGGCTGGCAGGAAGATTCAATCAATAACAGAATCATGCATTTCGCATATCTGCTTGATTGTCTAGAATCTCCAGACCTTGTCTTTGCTGGCGAACAAGCTGCATCGATTGATTTTTCCGCACCAACGCGAGCGGCCGAAACTAACAAGGAGGTTTTTGCGGCTGAAGCACAGGTTCCTGTTCTCAAGTAGCAGGACCAATCCGATTTTTAAGAGGTACCAATATGGAATTTGCAGCCGACAGCACTAAACAAGCTGGTCACAGCGAATCTAGTGGTGAGTTGGGGCATCAGGCTCTTTCGTGGCATTCTGCTTTCACGCCGTTGCCTCACCACGACAAGGCGGGCAAATTGGTGACCTGTAAAGACTCCACAACGGAGACTGTGCTTGCGAATCATACGATTGGATTGCCCGATTGCCGGTCTGAGGCGTTGTCGCAAAAGGATCTTTCTTTGCTGCCAGTGTTGAAGCTTGATACGGGTGAACCTCATGGCAAGTTTAAGTTTGGCACTTCTGATGCTGAAACGGGAGAGTCGCCCGCGGCTCGGTCAGCTGAGGATTCTAACCTCGGGCTGAACGGCAGTTATGAGCGGGAATCATCCAGAAGTTATTTGCATGCATCGATAAATCAAAAGCAAGGTGGTCTTGAGGAGGTATTTGCCGACGAGCATCTGTCTTCTCATGAAGCAATGAAGCGAATGGCCGAGTCTGATGTTTGGACTGTCGGTACACTTTCTGCTGGTCATGAGCAAAAGCTTTATAGCAGCGACAGTACAAATGTTTGGGTCGGTGTGGGTGCTACGGTCAATCCTGTGTTCGATCGTGAGCTTCGTGAAAAAACGAGTGCCGCACCAACAACGGTGTTCACGAACCTCCGCGTTGATTTCTAGGCTGGAAGCCGGTTCCGTATTAAGTTTACCGCCAACGAAAAAGCCGTAAGTGTCACTCACACTTACGGCTTTTTCGTTTCATCGTTCGTTCAGTCCAACAGCTTCGCGAAAAAGATAAAAGGAAATCGAAACCCAGATACCGTAAATGAGGGCATAACAGTCGTATGGTTCCATAAGTTGTGCCTCCGTGTGTCTACACCAACGAGTAACACAAGCTATTTCTTGCAAACAATAGCGACTCTGTAACTTCTATGTGTCGCAACATTTGTACATGTTCGCTTCGGCCAGGTTTGCTGCCTGGATACGCTCGATGCATGACACTGGCAGCTTCGCTAGTAATGGCAAATTCCATCGGTTTTGGTCTGCCTGATCGGTAGAATTATCTGTTCTTCTTCTTCTCGAAGGTGTTCGCTGCTCTGTCACCGTTATTGGTGCGGTGTGCGCGCGCTTAGCGCAGTCACCACCTGTGGTAGCGATTTTGCACCGGGCTGGCGCCGTTAGCATAAATTCAATTGAAAGGTCTTGTTCAACAATTCCGCCGGAGCGAGCCGTAATGTTAAGCTGAGGCGGTCACTGAGATTGATCGTAGTCAAATGTCTACCTCCTCCTCGATTGCCAGTACCTGGAACGTTTCGTCAAAGCCTTCGCTTTTTCAAAAGGCACTCATACTTGTCGCCATTCCGCTGGTTTTCGAAATACTCTTTGTCGGCACACTGGCGCAGCTTCATAGCCATACCAGGGCTGAGATCGCGCGTATAGACCATCGCCGGCAGGTCTCTGATGCCACTAATGCCTTGCTTTTGGAGCTGTTCGAGATTGGTATCTTGACCAAATCGGATTCTCCAGCGGTGGAAGATCTGCAAAAGACCTTAGATCGACTCACCAGTAGTGTCGATCGTCTGGCTGGGCTGGTAAAAGAGAATCCTGAACAGGCTCAAGTTGTTGCTGCGACGCGCCAGGGTCTGGTCAGGTTGACATGGCTCCTGGAAGGATACAGAGCTGGGCGTACGAACGCATTCAAGAGTCAAGTCTGGATGGGCGACCACTCTGAAAATTTCAGCGAGGCTCGCCGTAAAACACTATTTCATATGGCTTCGCCAGAACTGATGACGATGGCTCAGGACGCGGAACAGCAGGAATTGGAAAGTGCGCAGGAGCTCGAGATTGCTAATACGCGCTGGCTTGTGAAAGTGATATTGGCGGTCGGTCTATTGCTCAGTGCAGCGATCAGTTTGTTCAGCGTTTGGATGATCAGCCGGGGGCTGACAAACAGGCTGAAGACCATGTCTGATAACGCCTGGCGATTGGCCAGCTCAATGCCGCTCAACCCCGTGGTGTCGGGTCATGACGAAATCGCGTACCTGGATCTTGTCTTCCACAACATGCAAGACGCTCTAAACGAATCAAATCGCAGAGAGCATGCACTTCTAGAAAATGCAGTCGACATAATTTGTTCGATTGACAGTAGTGACAATTTTACAGCCATAAACCCGGCAGTTTTTCAGATGCTCGGTTACGAACCCCATGAACTCCTGGGACGAAGCTGTTTATCCCTCGTCGCTGAGGATGATCGCTCTTACGCAGAACGGATGCTGTCACAGATCAGAATGGAGTCTACCTCAACAACATTTGAGAGCCGGATGGTCACGAAGAACGGCTCATTTGTTGATGTGCTCTGGTCTGCACAACGTTCAGAAAACGACTCGAACATGATCTCGATTATTCACGATATCAGTGAAGAGAGAGATGCAGAGCGCATGAAACAAGAAGTGATCAAGATGGTGACTCATGACTTGAAGACACCTCTTACAACTATCAGAATTTTTCTTGAGATGCTGGAGGTCGGTGCATTAGGGAGTCTTTCTCCGTCGGGACGTGAGCTGGTTGGTTCGGCAGATCGCAGCGCCGAACGCATGCTTACTTTGATTGGTGACCTGCTCGATATTGAGAAAATCAAAGCAGGCATGATGACAGTTTCGTTAGAGCAAGCGCAGCTTTCAGATGTCATTTCGGAGGCCTACCAATCAGTGGCGGCATTGGCCGAGCAGCGTCATATTCGTATCGACATCAGGGCCAATAACGTCAGTTGGGTGTTGGACTCAAGGTTGATTGTGCGAGTTTTAGTCAATCTCATGGCCAATGCAATCAAGTTCTCGCCGGCAAATGGTTTGATTGTAGTGACTGCAGAGCCGACGCCAAAGGCTCTGCAAATAAGTGTTTCCGATAACGGCAGAGGCATTCCTGCTGACCTGCTGCATTCCATTTTCGAACCGTTCCAGCAAGTGCAAATTTCTGATGCCAAACAGAAAGGCGGTAGCGGTCTTGGTTTAGCTATTTGCAAGGCCCTGGTTGAACTGCATGGCGGCACAATTGAGGCGCGCAGTGAAGAGATGAAAGGGTCGACTTTCATTTTTACATTGCCTCGTGCCGGCGCCAGGGATGCGAGGAATTAAGCTGTGGAGCGAAGAGTAACACTACTCCATAAAGGTTTGTTTCTGGCGCTAGTGCCGTTTTTGTTTACTTTGACTATCGTATTTCTGCTTGGTTATCTCGAGATCAGATCTGAACAACAAGCGTCACTGGAGTATCGTTTTCAGGCTGAGACAAACGCAGTCAATAGTCTTCTGGCTGACATCTATTCGATCGAACTGATGACGTCTGGTGTGCAGAAACTGAATTTTACGGAGCTCAGTAAAAATCTCGGACAGCTCTCGCAGCATGTTGACGAGGTAGAGAAATTTCTCGGCGATAGCGATGGTGAGGACGAAAAGGCTATCGTCGAGGCCAAGCTTGGTATCCGCGAAGCCCTGAACCTTCTTGATGAATACGAAGAGAGATTCATGAAGGACGGAAAGCATATGGATCCGGTATTTCGCGAACAAGGGCGTGCAAGGCAGGTTGCGGCGTTGCGTAAGATTTTTGCACTTGTTTCGGTGATCAAGCGCCATCAGGAGGAGGGCGGCAGACGTCCGCAATACGAGCGGCGCCTGGAGGCTCAGGAGCAAAATATCTTGATTGGTGGACTGATCGTAAGTATCGTCACATCTCTTTTGATGGCTGTTCTTGTCAGTCGCACCCTGACTCGTCGGTTGTCGGTGCTTGTCGATAACGCTCTGCGCCTGGCTAGCAACTTGCCTCTCAAGCCGCCAATTACAGGCTCAGACGAAATTGCCGAACTCGATCAGATGTTTCACGCTATGGCCGAAGCTCTGGCAGATTCTAATCGAAAGGAACGTGATCTGATTTCCAACGCTGTTGATGTGATTTGCTCGATCGACAGCAACGGTCGATTCACTGCCGTTAACCGTGCTTCCCAGCGTATGCTCGGATACGAGCCCGATGACTTGATTGGCACCTATTACGTCGATCTGGTGCCGACAGAAGATGCTCTCGTGGCTATGGACAGCATGGCGAATGCTACTACTGTCTTGAATGCGCCTCCGTTCGACACGAAATTGCGCACGAGGCATAAATCGATAATCGATGTGCGGTGGTCCGTGCACTGGTCGAAACTTGAGCAATCATCATTTTGTGTCTTGCATAATATCAGTGAACGTAAGGCCGCTCAGCGCACCAGGCAGGAAGTAGTGGCCATGATTACTCATGATCTGCGCGCGCCTTTAACCACTATTCGACACGTGCTCGAAATGCTCAGCAGTGGTGCAATTGGTTCACTGGACGAGCGTGGTTTGCACATGTGCGGTGCGGCAGATCAGAGCGCTTCTCGTATGCTGGCTCTGATCAACGATCTTCTCGATATTGAAAAGATCAAGGCAGGAATGATGCAGCTCACAATAGCTGATGTCAGTCTTGCCACTATTTTCGAGCAATCAGCAAACTCGGTCTCTGCATTTGCTGAGGGGCAGAACGTTCGGCTGGAGATGGTTCCAACCAACCTCATGGTTAGCGTAGATGCTGATCGCATCGTGCAAGTTGTTGTCAATTTGATCTCCAATGCCGTGAAATTTTCGCCGCCGCAAAGCAAAATTACCGTCAGAGCAGAGGCGAGAGACGGCGATGCGGAAATATCAATCGTAGACCAGGGGCGCGGTATTCCGCAGGATATGTTGGACTCGGTTTTTGAGCGGTTTCAGCAGGTGGAGAAGGGAGACTCGCTGCGTAAAGGCGGCACAGGTCTTGGTCTGGCTATTTGCAAGGAAATCGTGCAATTGCATGGTGGTCTGATCAAAGTGCGCAGTCAGGTTGGTCAGGGCAGTACTTTTTCCTTTACGCTGCCCCTTTCAGCACGCATCTAGCCGGTCGTTTCCAGTTATCGCTAGCTGAAAGCGGCCTGCATCTTTTTGCGCCTGGTGTGCTGCACCTGTTCTCGTTTAGCCAACTTTCAATTTCTGGTTGAATCACTTATCGCAGGCGCTTTTATGCAGGGCTCAAAAGAGGGGAGTTTCAGTAGAAAGTCTCGTTTGACATCATATTTGGTGCGGAAGTGGGCGTTTCAGATATCGACCGTTTCACTGTCCGCTTGGCTGGATGCGCAAGCGGCCTGCTCGCGGTCAGCTTGCACTGTGAAAACGTCCACAGGCTGCCCTTTTTGCTTCGTGTAGCAATGCTGTTACATAGCTGCTACCACAAATATTTTGTTGCTTGGAAACCTCAATTGTCGATACGGTTCAAGCACGTCTAACTTATCGCTCAGAGGCCCCTGAATCCAAGCGCAGATTATCCTTCAGTCCTCTATTCGCATCTTAATTTCAAGGCTCCATGAGCTGCGGAAATTGTCTGATTGTGGATAGTCAGTCAGGAAGGGCGGTTCTGTAGACGTTTACCATTACTGCAAACTGTTCGGGAGGTATCCATGTACATTTGCATTTGTCATGTCGTAACCGAACGCGACATTGAGCAAGCTGTTCAGTCTGGTGTGACGAGATTTCAGGATCTGGCTCATCGGCTGCACGTTGCTCAGAAATGCGGCACTTGTGCTACATGTGCGAGAGAATGTTTCAATCGAGCATTGCAAGCTTCTACCAGTAAGCAGGCTGATTGATCTTCGCTAGCCACAGTACACTTGCTGCAGTTTGACCTGTGTTAGTCTAAGGTTCTAGCGAACCCGCGATCAATTTCCAGAAACTGGAATCTGGACTAAGACACAGTTTTTCAACGTAACCCTGAGACGCTTATGCAAAATGAAGTACAGAAAGATAATAATGAACCTGGCTTTTTCGTCGTGAGTATCCACGATTTCTTCGGACCACAGGAACCAAAAACAAGGTTGGTGAAAGCGTCTACCGAAGAAGAAGCAAAGGTAATCACCCGCATGGGAAACCCGGACCTGATCAAAGGTTTTGTCAACCGAGACGATGCCGTTGCTTTTCTTGACGCGCATTACCCAGACCAATGGGAAGAACTCTAGATCGAAATCTGGAGCATGCGGCTCTTTAATCACGGTGCGAAGGTCTCGCACCCAAAGTGCCTCGTGAGCGATATCAGCGAATAATCCGTATTCGTTGTATCAGTTCACTTACGACAGGGATGTTGTGGTCGAAACTGGCTGAGGCGCTCAGGATGTGCGTTGAAGCCAGCAATACGGGCGGTTTCATAACCGTTCATCTTCAACTATCTGTAAGCGACCAGTAGTCGCGGAGGAATTTCTCATGAAATTCATCAAGAATAATTGGTTCTACGTGCTGGCAGCTCTCGTGCTGGTCGGGGTGTTCTACAAAATCGAGACCATGCCCAGCGGCATAATCTCGACTGCGCCCCCGCCCGGCCATGAGTCGTCCTTCAAAACGTACAACAATGAAGTTGTACCTGCCGATCAAATTGATCTGGTTAAGCCTCAAGTCGTCGGAAGCAGCAATGCGACCGCTTCGACTGGTGCTAATTCGATCGTTGCGGCAAACGGCGAAACGAAAGTGGTTGCTCCCGCTGACGGCAAGCCGATCGAGATCATAATCAAGGACAATCGCAGCCGCCACGGCAGCGATGAAGAAAATGATCTCGGACATGACCCGCGAACGCTGAAGGCATTTTTCGACGGAGTGCTGGCGGTGTTTGGCTACATCGCTAAGCTAGCGCTGTTCTCCTTGATCATCTCCTTTGTCTTCCTGCTTCTGATAGGGCAGATCAGTCTGGGTCGAATCTTTGGTGGTGGCTCTCCTGGTGCAGGAGGGCGGTATGCTCCGCAAGGTGCAAACGGAGACGCACAGGGTGTGGCCGACAAGACGTTCGGGCAGTGGGTCGATCCTGAGACGATCAAGATCCGTGGCTTCGAAGACGTAGCGGGTATTCCAGAAGCGATCTCGCAGTTTCGTAAGCTGAAACGGCAGATCGTCGAACAGGCAGATGCAGTCAAGACGATTCGCAAGGAAGAGGAAGAGAAGAAAGAGAAGCAGAACGCGAAAACCGGCACCAAAGCGGTGGTGACAGCAGCCGAGTTGATGACGAGATTGCAATCAGCGGTCAAGAAATCGAAGTTCGGCGGCAAGCTGCCCCAATGTGTCCTGCTTGAAGGACCTCCCGGAACAGGCAAGACGCTCATCATCACTGCGCTGGCGAAAGAGTGCGGCGTGCCTGTGTTCGTAATCTCAGGCTCGGACTTCGTGGAGATGTTCGTTGGTCTGGGTGCAAACCGTGTGCGTGAGATGTTCTCGGATGCGCGTGAAAAGCGTCCCTGCATCATCTTCATCGACGAAATCGACGCAGTCGGTCGTGCACGTTCGAGTGGTCCCGGTTCACATCCTGAAGCCGACCAGACGCTAAACCAGATTCTGGTGGAACTGCAAGGGCTGAATACCGGCAACCAGAACTTCGGGCTGTGGATACTGGCTGCGACCAACCGTGTGGATATCCTGGACAAAGC